>JAISQR010000271.1 GCA_031274035.1 Treponema sp.
CCCGATCAATGGGCATGCTGTACTCTTCGAGTATTCGGAGTTTGTAAGGTATAAATATTCATATTTATGAATATTTATACTATTTTATGCGCGAAGCGCAACAAACTCCTAGCTTTAACCGCCCAAATTCCTCCATCTCCTCATAATCTTCATAACCGCATAGGACCGCCGTAAAGGCTCTGACGATTATATCTATCAGTTTGTGCCGGATATTCCCGTATGCCGTCCGTCGCGCGGCGGATGGCGGAGATGATGTATTCGATGTTGAGAAACCGGAGGGAATACGAAGTTCGCCGCTGGGCGGGAAGCAAAAGTGCGGCGGCCCAGTTAGCCGAGACAGCATAAAAGAGCGCGTAAGCGGGTCGGGAGCGGTCAAGGGGACCAAAGATTTTGAAAAAATCACAAAATCCCCTTGACTAAAACATAGGAGTCGCCACTGCGTTTGCCTCTATTGCCCCCAGTCCTTAAGATTTTCCTGTACCGGCGCATAATTCGGGTCAAGTTCAAGGGTCTTTTCAAAATCCGCCTTGGACCGCATAAGGGCATCCCGCCGCTCCTCCCGCGTATATCCTTTATTGTACTGGAAATATTTTTTATTATATATTTCACCTCGGACGTTATAGGCTTCGGCGCTATTGGGGTCCAGTCTGATGGCATGGTTAAGGCCCTCAATCGCCTGGTCAAACATCCCTTTCTGCCAATACATAAGACGACCGCGATTGATATACGCATTCGCATAATTCGGGTTAATCCTGATCGCCTGATTATAGTCCTCAATCGCCCGGTCAAACATCTCTTTTTTTTCATACGCGACGCCGCGGTTGGAATAGGCGTAGGCATCATCCGGGTCCAGCCTGATAGTTTGGGTAAAATCGGCGATGGCGCGGTCACGGTCCTCTTTACCGATGGCATACGCAAGGCCCCGGAGATCATGCATTAGAGGAAGTATCATCAAGTTCAATGACTGCGGATACGTCCGCCAGAGCCCTGTCATAGACGCTCTTGTTCGCCGCTGTATAGTTATTAACACTAATTGTAGTTGTGGAGCCAAAACCGCTAAAATCTTCCGCAATGCTGGTTACATTTGAAACGCTTGCCCATAACGCCCTGGCCCGCAGTAAATAGGCGGAGGCAAGATCGGGTTTTAGCTTTACCGCTTCGCTAAAGTCATCTATAGCCATCTCAAAATCGCCGCGGGTGGCGAACAGGATGCCCCGGTCAAGAAAGGCCCCGGCGGTTTTGGGGCGGCCTGTTTTTGGGAACGCAGGGACTCAAGGGCGGCGTTAAAAGAGCGGTCATTGCGGACATTCAGCCGGATTGACACCTCCCGTACCGCCTTTTCCACGTCAACCGAATTTAAGCGGTAGCGGTACGTGTTCCCCACCTTCTGCAACGCGCCGAACAGTATCGACTGCGCGCCGATAAATTTCCCGATGGATACCACCGCCGTTTCATCATCAATCTCACCGGAATATTGCAGGTCCAGTTCTTCGCGCACGAAATCAAGGTTTGCCCGCTCGGCTACCTCAAAATCATAATTCACCAGCGCCCCGGTTATTTCTTCCAGTATATACTCCGTTAAAGCTTCGAGTTCCGTATCAAATTGCACGATGGCGATGCGCCTGGGGGAAACGGTCTTTTCCTGAAACCGCGCGGCGGCCTCCTCCTCCGACTGCTCAATGGCCTGGTCAAGCGAAAGAGCGTTTGGGTTCTGTCCCGTAGTGGCGCAGGAGAATAAGGAAGCCAGCGCGGTAAAAAGAGCCAGTACCTGTATTTTCCGCATAATCACCTCCGATAGTTGGATACGCCGCCCCAAACAGGGAAGCGCCGGAACACGGTCAGGATCATAGAAAATTGTAATAATTTTATACTATTTGCGCAAGCGGACAAGGTAGCGCGGCGCAAGGACCCGCCTTAAAGTATTTATAATGAAATCAAACCACGGACCTCACAGACAAATGTTGATTTTACTTCAAGTTGGTCCTTTTCCTTTGTCCGTGTCCGTCCGTGTTGTCTGTGGTTATTATATTAAATGAATAATACAAAACATTAGGAGTTTGTTGCGCTACGCGCAGACCTTCGGTCTGAACGTTCCCACGCAAAACCTCCGCCGCATTTTGCGGCCTAGTCGCGAACCTTCGGTTCGACGCTTCGGACTAAAGTCCGCCGCAAAGCCCTTATTCGGGCCGCCAAAACCCCTTGATGACCGCGCAAGCGGTTTCGATACAGCCGGAACGTTATGTGCAATTTTTTTTGCCCCGCCTTTGCCGCAGCACCGCGCCGTCCTTGGCGCGGGGAATTGATTGTTTTTTTATTATATGGAATGATAATTATGTTAAGCGTCTTCGCCGCTGGTTTAATATAATTTTTTGGAGGATAATGTTATGAAAAGTTTACTCAAGAAAATGGTGGTTTTACCATTTTTAGCCATTATTTTGTTTGGCTGCGGAACTTCTCCTGTAAGAACAATCACTCAAACAGATACCATGCAAGGGAAATCCCTTGATACGGCTATTCAAGAAGCCGCGAGGAACATTGAACAAAATATTGACGCGAGGGTTAAAGTGGTTGTCCTTAACTTTAGTTCCACTTCAACGGATTTCTCTGAATATGTTTTGGGGGAATTATCCACCGAATTGGTAAACGGAAAAAGGTTGCAAGTAGTAGACCGCAAGAACCTTGACGCAATAAGGGCGGAAATGGATTTCCAATTGTCCGGCGAGGTAAGCGACGAATCGGCTCAGGCTATCGGGCGCAAATTGGGAGCGGAATATATTATTTCCGGGAGCCTGGCAAACACGGGCGGCATTTATCGTTTCAGGATAAACACTATAAATGTGGAAAGTGCGGGAATCGCGGCATCATCGGCAACCGATATAGCAAATGACAGCAAAGTACAGACGTTGCTGGCAAGCGGAGCCGGAGCCGCCGTAACGCAAACGGCGCAGAGGGGAACCGCAAACGGTTCGACAGCGAGGCAGCCTTCCGCGGCTCCCGATGTTGTTTCGGTTCCGGCAGCGGAGTTTGATCCAAACAGGGTCTACCAGATAGGCGATAGAGGCCCTGCGGGGGGCTGGATATTCTACGACAAGGGCGGAGTAAGCAACGGCTGGCGGTATCTGGAAGCCGCGCCGAGCGAAAGCGAAGCGCCCGCAGATTGGGGTTCGCGTGGTAAAGCAATAGGCAGGACGAGCGCCGGCATAGGTGCAGGCAAACAGAACACCGAAATAATAGTGAACTATATGAGCGACCAGGGGATTCTCGGCACGGCGGCGCAGATGTGCGTAGATCTTTTTACCGGAGGCTTCAATGACTGGTTTCTGCCCAGCAAGGGCGAACTGGATTTGATGTATAGAAACCTGAAGACCAAAAGAATAGGCAGTTTTGGTGACGGTTCCTACTGGTCCTCGTCGGAGGTCGATTCAAATAGTTCTTGCGCATGGATGCAGAGGTTCAACGATGGCAGGCAGGGCGGAGGGCATGACGGTACCGGCTTCAACGGTAGTAAGGATCAAACTTTTTTGGTTCGGGCCATCCGGCAGTTCTGAAAGGCATTGGGAATAATACGGCCCACCGCCGTCTTGGACTGCGGGCCGTTGAGTGGTGGGGGCAAAAAAACAGCGTATAAAATGGTATAAATATTCATAAACATGAATATTTATACCTTACAAACTCCGAATACTCGAAGAGTACAGCATGCCCATTGATCGGGATTTTTTGCATAAATATGCAAAAAATCCACAAGTGCAACAAACTCCTAACTGCTTCTTCGCGTACTCATAACTTACCGCTTTATGCTTGCCCGCGTCCGCCTTTATCTTCGTCCCGTCCACACTGATGTTCCCTACCCGCTTCAGATGCCCTAATTCCTGTGCTATCCTCAGTACTTTGATAAACGCCTGCTTGTTTTCACGTCTGAACGCGCATATCACGCTGAACTCCGGGTGCGCTTTCCCTCCGCAAATGTACCTTACCGCCGCATCCGTACCGTCCGCCTCGTGTATCCGCCGGGAGCTGAACGTTCCGGTTATGTAACAATACACCAGCAACTCCAGCATCATTGCGGGCGGATATATCGGACCAAAGGTCCGCTTCGTCCCCGTTCCCCCGCCAGCGGGTTCTTGGTCCATACCCCGATCTGAAAAGTATTTTACAACTCGTTTTGTGGTGGTAAATTTTCCGGAGCAAGCGCAAACCAAAGGCCTGACGGGGTATGGACCGCGCCTTCCAATCAAGCCGCTCTATGATGTCTATGATAAAATACGCTAGATGATTTTCAGGCAGCCATTCCCGCAATTGCCGCGGATTTAAGCGTTGAAACGCCGATGCCCGCCTCTTATCAGAATTCTATTGAAAAATCCTTAATTCTCCTGTAATCTATTTTGGGTAATTATGGAATGAACATCAATATAAACAGCGCTAAAAACTATTTTTCTGAGATGATGGAAGAGATACAGAACGGTAAGGACTATGTTATTATGAAACATGGGAAGCCTATTGCTAAGATTCTGCCGGTAAAAGATAACATCCTAAACCGGAGCGAGATTGTAGAAAGGCTGTTTAGCTATCAGGAAAGACAATAATGATATTCGTACTGGATTGTTCCTTCTGCGCCGCTCTGTTTTTAGCCAATGAAAGATCCGCCCATGTAAGAAGTATTTTTCGGGGCATTGCAGAAGATGACGAGGTATCTGTACCGGTTCTCTGGTGGCAGGAAATGAACGCGGTGCTGGCAGAGGCGTTGCGGCGTAATCTTTTAAGACATAGCGAAGTGCTGGATATAAACCGGCTCCTTTCCGCGTATAATTTCAGCACGGATGTAAACTACGGCAGTGAATATACCGCCATAATACTGGAGCTTGTTCAGAATTACAGCATCGGCGCCAATTGCGCCGCTTATTTGGAGCTTGCAATGCGGAAGAAGGCCCGTTTGGGTACACTTAGTAATGAGTTAAGCGCCGCTTCCAGAAAAGCAGGGATAATGATACTCTAAAAAGTAGCTGGAAAAAAGTGTTAAAGTGACAACAGAGGAGATATAATAATAGCAGGTAGAGGAGTCAGATATGATGAATGTGATTTTTCACGGGGTACGAGGCTCACATCCGGTAGCAGATGCTGAAATGATAAATTTTGGCGGAAATACATCCTGCGTTGAAATAGTAAAAATCAACGATAAGGGCCTGAAAATACCGATTATTATGGATGCGGGGAGCGGACTTATCAAATACGGTTATGCCTTGGCCGCTAAACTCTTTTCCGGTGAATATTCAAAGAGCTTTCCTATGCTTTTTACCCATGCGCATCCCGATCATACCGAAGGTTTTACTTTTTTTGTGCCTAATTTTTTTCCTTTTTGCGAAATTTATGTTATGGGCATGGAGGCTCTCAAACGGCATGTCGGAATAGTATTAAAGTGCAAGATGTCGCCTCCCTTCTACCCCATAGAATATGAAGATCTAAAGTCAAAGAGGATACACCATGTACTACGGGACGGCGATGTTTTTTATATTACTCAAGAAGGGAAGCCGGTACGAGCCTGCGAGGATCCTCTGTTTGAAGTAAAGGTAATGCAAGCCTACGCCCCTTCGCATCCTCAACAGGGGGCCCTGTACTACCGAATCACCGATCCTGTCGACGGCAGCTCCGTTGCCTGTATCTGGGACATAGAATCCCATATAGGCGGGGATGTGCGGGTCATCAATTTTGCCCAAAAAGCCGATATTATGATTCACGATACCCAGTATTCAGATGAGGAATACGCCTCTATGACTACTCCGGTTCAGGGCTTTGGTCATTCAACATACTCTATGGCTCTGGAAAACGCGGAACAAGCCAATGTTAAATACCTTCTGCCCTTTCACTATAATCCGCGGCATAGGGACAACTTTCTAAGTGAAATTGAAAAGAAGTATACCGGCAAGTATAAATATGGATTTATTATGTCCTATGAGGGATTATGTCTCACCCTGGAAAAAGGACAGATTGTAAAAAGCGAACGGCTTCAACTCGGTTTTGGAAAGTGAAAAGCTACCCTACTGCCGGCCTTAGTTCCAAGCACTACCGGAATTGGGATGCACTACCCCCACATGTTCCACAACTTCAAGTTTTTAGAAATAACTTTATCCACAATGTCTCATGTAGATTAAAAATTAAAATTCTTACCGTCTTGATAGAGGATATTGTGAACTGGAGTATCACGGAATTTGTCCGGGGTACTCCGATTACACCTAAACCGCATATACGAGCGCTACTTTCTGCCCAAGGTAACAAGAGCATCATCTTGCGCAATATCGTAGGTATTTGACCAGTAGGTTCTGGCTGTTTGAACCGAAAGCGCCTGTACATTAAAACGATAGGGCGCTTCTCCTGTATCAACAGGCACTATAGAGCCGAATATGACGGCGCCTACACCCAGATCCTTTGCAATTGTTATAGCCTTTTCATCACTCAGCTCTTCCGAAAGAGGCAGATTATTATTCTCGATTATAGACAAGGTATTCCGTTTTTCCAGAACAGTCAGACCGGGATTCTTTTTAAGACCGGCGATAAGGCCGTCAATAATATAATCCTGCATATCCGATGTATTAGCCTTGAAATGAAGCACCAATACCCTCGATTTGAGGGGAATCCGATTACTTAAATTCCCCGACGCATGTTTTAGCGTTGCATCAAGCGTATCTTGAGCAAAGACAGAACCAATCTGCAAGAAAATGACAAGCAACAGGACAAAATATTTTTTCACCTTATCCTCCTTAATATATTATAATACAACAATAACAAAAAAAAATCCAGACTTCAGAAAATTTTACAAAAAAAAACGCGGCCGAAAAAAGCAAAACTACCCAGGTCTGCGATTTTTCATACGTATTTTCAACAAAGGCTCGCCGCCCCTTTCGCTCCAATCGGCTTATTGAGGGGCAAGCCCCTTCCGTACCAAAAGCCCGTCCATTCCGCCGATTGCGCCGCGCTATCCCCGCATGAGGCCTGAGTAGTTATAAACCGTCTCTTTATATCACATTACTTCTGCATGTATTCATAACAGCGCAAAAATTTATATTTCAAAATACCGTTTTGCGTTCCCAAAAGAAATATCCTTTACCATCTTGCTTAAAAGCTCAAAATCGTTGGGAATTTCACCGTTTTCCGCCCACCCCCCCAGGATATTGCAGAGTATACGGCGGAAGTACTCGTGGCGGGGATAGGAGAGAAAGCTACGGGAATCGGTGAGCATTCCAATAAAACGGGAGAGGATGCCGATATTCCCCAGGAGCTTCATCTGGGCTTCCATGCCGTCAATGTGGTCGAGGTACCACCAGGAAGAACCGAGCTGCATTTTACCGGCTATACCCCCGCCCTGGAAAGAGCCGATGATGGATGTCATGGGGTAGAAATCCTTAAAGTTAAGGCTGTACATGATAGTCTTGGGGAGCTTGCCTCTGCTTTCAAGGAGATCAAGGAAAAGGGCCAGTTTTGCCGCAACAGGATGATCATGGACCGCATCAAAGCCGGTGTCCGGACCAAGGGTTTTAAACATACGGGAGTTATTGTTCCGTATGGCCGACAGGTGTATCTGCATGGCCCAGCCCTTACTGTAGTACTGTTCGGCAAGGAAATTGAGGATAAAGGTCTTGTAGGATTCGGCAGCCAGGGCGTCAATTTTACCGCCGGAAAGCGCCTTGGTAAAGGCTTCCCCTGCCTCCTTTTCCCACGAGGCGCCCGCGCCGCCGTCTTTTGCCAGGGCAAAGGGCATAAACTCAAGGCCGTGGTCCGAGGAACGCGCGCCGAGCTTGTCAAAGAAAGCTATACGCTCGCCGAGAACCTGGAGCAGATCTTCCAACTTGTCTATAGATTTACCGGCTGTTTTGGCAAGGCTTGCTATGTAAGCGGTAAAGCCGTCTTTATCAATGTTAACAGCCTTATCCGGCCTGAATGACGGGATAACCCTGGCCGGGGACTGCCCGGCGGCAGCTATCTTCTCGTGCCATTCCAGGGTATCGGAGGGATCATCGGTCGTGCCCACCGCGTAGACCTTAAATTTCTTGAAAATACCATACACGGAAAGATCGGGATCGTTCTGGAGCTTCTCGTTTGCGGCCTTCCAGATTGCCGGTGCGCTGGTCTTGTTCAACGGCTCTGTGATACCGAAGTAGCGTTGCAGTTCCAGGTGCGTCCAGTGGTAAAGCGGGTTGCCGATAAGGGCAGGAACCGTTTCCGCCCACGCCAGGAAGCGGTCGTAGGGATCGGCGTCGCCGGTGATGAGTTTTTCATCAACGCCGTTGGCGCGGAGCATGCGCCATTTATAATGATCGCCGTAGCCCCCTTCACCCAACCATGTAGTAGCAATGTCTGAGAAACGGCGGTTGTCCGCTATTTCTTTGGGGATAAGATGGCAGTGATAGTCAATAATAGGTTCCTCCGCCGCAGCCTCGTGGAAGAGCTTTTGGGCGGTCTTATTGGATAGAAGAAAATCTTTATCCATAAAATCTTTCATGGGTGATCCTCCGAAAAATCTTGAGTTCTTTTATAATACCGTATAGATTATTCCTGTGCAACCGGAAAGTTATCAGATGGGTGCGATTATTTTTTGGGTAGTGTAGGATAGACGCATAGGGATTCCCTTTCCATCCCGGATAAGGCCGCCGCAAATTCCGGTTTGGCTGCCTTCTATACCAATAGGTTTTACGCTTGTTTCCTACAGGGAGATCATGAAGGATATTCTTTTTTTGCCATTTAAACTAAACAAGGAACTGTATTTAATCTTCCTAATAATAACTAATACGGTAATCGCCGGCTATTTCAAAACCCACACGGCTGTATACTCTTAACGCCGCCTGGTTGCGTTTCTTGACAAAAAGCGAAAGCCCTCTGCACTGGGCGGAGAGGAGGCGGACAAGTGCGAAGGTCATGCACTGGGCTATACCCAGGCCGCGGTAATCGGGGTGAACATAGACGCCGCCTATCTGGTAACGGGAAAACGATGCCGCACTGGTATTGATCTTGCCGACTATACGATTTGCAAGGCAGGCCACCAGCATCTGCTCTCCTTCCATCACCTGTTCCAGATTCTTTCTGCATGAAGGGGGATAGAACTCCGCTCCCTTGGGGAGAACCTCCTCTATTTCGTATGCGGCCTGGAGCGGGAATATAGCATCTATCTCGTGCGGATCGGGCTTGCGCACGATCAAACCAGGCGGCCCTTTCTTTATACCGCCTGTAGTGCGGTACGGTTCACCGTCCATGATCATCAGGTGGTAATTGATGGTGTCTTGGGGGGTGTAACCCAGATTGCCTACAGCAGACTCCAAAATTTCCACATCCTGCATCTGACCCTGAATTGAATGGAAATGAATAGTGCGGAGGAAGCGATCCATAAAACGCGGGATCGGCGTACTCCTGTTCCCGTCAAAAAGCGGAAACAGGGAACGCTTTGAATGGAGCAGCACGGCAAGCACCTGGGCTTGAGCGTCCGGCAGATACCAGATATGCTTTTGCCTGTTCTGCCGGCACAGCAGATGGGCGCAGGCGGCAACGCAGTACTTCTCCCTCTTCTTAAAGAAATCCAGGGCGGCATCTATGGTTTCCGTATTAGCCGCCGTATGAGAACGCCGTATTTTTTGCCAGCGGTAGGGTTTTATCATTCACCAGCCGTACCTTGACCGGAATTTCTATTAACGCTCTGATTCTGCCTGGAACTTTGGGGTGAAACCCAGTGAGGTTCGTTCAAAGGGAAGGGGACTTTTCCCGAAGCATCCAGACGCCCCAGGATGGCGGAAAATCCCGATATAAAGGATTCGGGGGAATAGCTGTAAACAGCAATAGAGCCGTCCACCCAGTCGAGGCCGTCAAGATAAACAGGGCTTAATACGGAAAAGGCGATAACCCGTTTTTGAAGCGTTTGAAGGCTCTCTAACATCTTAAGACCCGCCCTGTCGGAAAGACAGAAGATGATGGTGTCCGCATCCCGTGCATACCGCTGTAGTTCCGCGGTTCCCCGCCCCGGAGAAAAACGGTATGTTACCGCGTCAGGGTAGGCCAGCTTGCCGATCTTCAAAAAATCTTCATATTGACCGGCCAGCAACACCTTTCCCGCTGTTTCGGGATAAAGCGGGAAATCACCCTTTACCAGGGTAACACTCCGTGCCGCCAGGTTAAGAAAGAAATCCCTGCCTTCTGGATCCGGCAGGGAATCTTTTACCCTCTGCAAATTGGGAATTATAGAAATTGTACCGCCCCTGATGTATTGAAGTTTAACCCGCAAAACACGCTGCGCCGCATCGCGCACACGGCTGCGGAAGCCGGGCTCCTCCTTCATGGAAGCAAGAAGGTTGGTCCATATCCCATCGTTCAGGTTCGGCGTCCCCGATAGCATCACAATATCATTTCCCGCAAGCAGGGCCTGTTTTGCCGTTTTGGAAAGACTGCCGGTTGTAGAAGTTGCGCCGTTCATCATAAGATCATCGGTAATGATAAGCCCCTTAAAGCCAATCCGTTTCCGCAGTATATCCTGCAAAAACCACGGCGAAAGGGATGCGGGAATCGCCCCCGCCTGGGTATTAGGAAAGGCAAGGTGGCCGCTCATAATGGCAGGAATTCCTTCCTTGACCAAAAAACGGTAGGGAAGAAGCTCTCTTTCCCAAAGTACGTCAAAATCCGCCTTTATTTGCGGCAGTACGCCGTGGGAATCTAAATCCGTATCCCCGTGGCCGGGATAATGCTTTGCCGTCGTGATAAGTCCGGCGGCCTGCTGCCCCTTAACAAAGGCAGCCCCCAATATACCGGTTTTGACTGGGTCTACACCAAAGGTACGCGGGCCTATCAGGGTAGAACCGCGATTTGTGTATAGATCCACCGTAGGGGCAAAATTCATGTTGATACCCAAGACGGCAAGTTCACGGCCTATATAATAACCGGACCAGTACGCATCCATAGGTACACCCGAAGCGCCTATAGCCATATTTCCCGGAGTTTCGCTCGTCGCTCCCTTGACATGACGTATCCAGCCCCCCTCCTGATCGGTAGCCACCAGCAGGGGAATACGGAAAGCCCCTTTGAGGCTTTCCGTTTGCAATGTCCCGATAGTTTCCGCCAGCCGCGTGGTATCTTCGGTATTCCAGCCGAAAACCTTAACCCCGCCTATATTCCGCTCCCGTATCCAGTCAAGGATAAGGGGTGAAGGCCCCGCCCCCGTCCAGCCGAACATAAAGGTCTGCGCCAGAGCCTGCTCATCGCTCATGCTGTTTACAATGAGCCGCGCCAGTTCTTCGGGGTTTCCGCTGCTTGTAAAATCGGCGGTGAAGGAATTCACCCCCGGAAACAGCAGAGGAAATATTAAAGGCAGTAGAATCATAAGACGCCGCATTGTCATTACCTCTATTCTAGCGCGTATTTGGAAAAATGGTAAGTAGCAGGCCGCCTTTCCTATCCTTTTCATCATCATCTTTTTTTCAATTTAAACAGGCAAGTTCAGCGTGGGCAGGACAGTCTTTGCTTCGCAAAGCCCTTATCCGGGCCTCCGGTTCCGGGATGGAAGCGCTCCTTATGGATATCCTGATATATAAACTTGTCATGGGGGGAGAAAAATGTTCTCCATCGTTCTTATCGGGTTAAGCCTTTCCATGGACGCCCTGGCGGTTTCCATCAGTTCCGGTATTTCCATCCGGAATTTACGGCCTTTCCACGCCCTGCGGGCCTCCTTCTTTTTCGGCCTCTTTCAGTTCATCATGCCTGTTGCCGGGTGGTATCTGGGGCAAACCTTTACCGCCTATATCGCGGCCTATGATCATTGGATAGCCTTTGGCCTTTTGGCCTTTATAGGGGGCAAAATGCTGAAAGAAGCCCTAGAGCCGAAAAAAACCGCGCCCCCCGAAGGAGGCGGCCCGGAAAAAACAAAGACGGACATCAGAAGCTTGGGGACCCTTTTTACCCTGGCCCTGGCTACCAGCATCGACGCCCTGGCCATCGGCCTCTCTTTCAGCATCCTGAGCCGGGATATATGGGGCCCCGCGGCCCTCATCGGCGGCATAACCTTTGCCGTGTGCCTGACGGGTTTTGAGTTCGGCCGGCGTATAGGTTTGGTATTCGGGAAATGGGCTCAATCCGTGGGAGGCCTCGTCCTCATCGGCATTGGCCTGAAGATAGTTTTAGAGCATCTGTTAACGGCTTAGGTTCCGCGCCGGTTCGCTTCGGTTATCGGCGGCAATCCAAAGAAAGTACAACTTATTCCAAAACTTTTTACTCTTATGGATTATTAAATTCCCGATGTATTATTTCTTACAATAATATTCGGACGAGGAGGAATTTATTAGGATGAAAAAAATAATTCTGTTAACCTGTGTTTCCGCTCTGCTGGTATTGGCCTGCAAGGGCGGAAGCGGGGAAACAACTTCAAACGCCCAAGGCGCCGGCGCCGCTCGTGAGGCTCCGGAGTTTGTTCAATTGGTGGCTGAAGGGAAGCTGCCTCCCCTGGCGGAACGGCTGCCTAAAAACCCCCGGGTCATTACCCCCTATGAAAAAGTCGGGGTCTACGGCGGGGATTGGCGGGTTGCCCAGGTAGGCGGCCACTTGGCCCATGTCCACCGGTATCAGTATTACGAGAAGCTGGTCAACTGGACTCCCGGCTGGGGCGGAATCGTACCGAATGTGGCGGAATCCTACGAAGTTTCCCCGGATTCCCGGGAATATACCTTTCATTTACGGGAAGGGATGAAGTGGTCCGACGGACATCCCTTTAGCGCCGATGATGTGGAATACTGGTTTGTTGACGTAGTAAGTAACCCCCAATTAACCCCTTCCCCCAATGTCAAGTACCGCCAGGGAAATGAACTGATGAAGTTTGAGAAAATAGACCAGTATACCTTTAAGTTTATATTCCCCAATCCCAACGGGCTCTTTCTCCAGCAGCTTGCCCAGACAGGAACCCTTGATTGTCAGTATGTCCCCAAACACTACTACAGCCAGTTCCATATCAAGTACAACCCCGAAGCCGATAATCAGGCGAAGGCCGCCGGTTATCCCGATTGGGTGGCCTGGACCCAGGCCAAGGGCGGGGTTCCCGAACCTGACGATGTGATTTACCAGAACGGGGAGCGGCCGGTTATTAACGCGTGGATGTGGGAGATCGCCCCAGGGGTGGGCTCCGCGTCCCAGGCTATCGCGGTCCGGAATCCCTACTACTGGAAGGTCGATACCGAGGGGAACCAGCTTCCCTACATTAACCGCATAGTTTACGATCTTTTACAGGATGTGGAAGTTCTCATCCTCAAGATCCTGAACGGTGAAATCGACTGGATGGATCAATATTTTGCCCTGCCCAACAACAAAGCCATCATTTATGAAAACCAGGAAAAGGGCGGCTACCATCTTTTTGAAACCACCCCTACGGAGCCCAATGTGGCCATTATCCAGTTCAACCTGAATCATCCTGATCCTACCCAGCGGGCTCTTTTTAGCAATAAGGATTTCCGAATCGGCGTTTCCCACGCCATTAACCGCCAGGAGATCATTGATATCATTTATTCAGGTCAGGGAACGCCGGCCCAGGCGGCTCCCCGGCCGGGTACGGAATTCTACAATGAAAAGCTGGCGACCCAGTACATTGAATATGATGTGGCCGCCGCGAACGCTGCACTGGATCGGGCTGGCTTGACCGGCCGGGATTCCGCGGGTTTCAGGCTCCGTCCCGACGGTAAGCGGGTTGCCTTTACCTTTGAGCTTGATGTGGGGCGTACCGAATTTGTCGAAATGGTCCAGCTCCTCCAAAACTATCTTAGGGCGGTTGGTGTAGACGCCCAGGTCAGAACCATGGATCGTTCCCTCTGGGAAATCAGGGTGCGGCGGAATTGGGAATTCGACGCTACCATCCACCGTTTCGGCGGCGGCGTGGGTCAGGCGGTTCTGATTGACCCACGGTACTATTTCCCCCTCAACGGTAACTCGGTCTATGCCCCGGCATGGCAGGTTTGGTACAACAATCCTACCGGGGTCGGTTCTACAATGAAACCGGAAGAACCTCCCTCGGAAGTAAAGCGATCCATGGATATTTATAATGAGATCAAGAGGACCGGTGATACGGAGGAGCAAATTAAACTGATGCAGCAGATCCTGGAGATTGCCGCGGATCAGTTTTATACCATAGGTATTCTGTGGGACGCCAACGGCTACGGCATCGTGAAAAACAACTTCAAGAATGTTCCGCCGGTCATGCCCTTTTCCTGGGAATATCCCCATCCGGGGCCGGAGAATCCCTGTCAATTCTATATCGATCCGGCGATAAAATGAACAACTTAGGGCCATTCAAAGTAATTTGGGATGGCCCTATTGGAAGGCGGGGTCCCAAAAACGTATAACTTCCTCCCAAAACTTTTTACTCTTAAGGAAATATTATGTTTCAATTTACAGGTTATACTAAACCAAATTGGTTTTATAAGCCCCTGCGATGGGCCCAATTGACCCTCACCGATGACGATCCGGGAACCTTCGATCCTGACCGATGGCTCGCCTACTTTAAGGACATAAAAGCCCAGGGGGCGGTTTTGAGTACCGGCGGGTACATTGCCTACCATCCGTCGAAGATTCCCCACCAATACGTCAGCCCCAAAGTCAATGAAAACAATGACGTTTTTGGCTATCTGGTTGAAAATTGCCGGAAAATGGGACTGGCCGTTTTAGTTCGGACCGATCCCCACGCGGTTCATAACGAACAAAAGGAAGCCCATCCTGAGTGGATATTCACCACCGCCGACGGCAATCCCCGGTCCCATTGGTCCATGCCCGGCGTTTGGGTTACCTGCGCCCTGGGACCCTGCAACTATTCCTTTATGACCGAGGTAAATAAAGAAATAGTGGCAACCTACGGGGTAGACGGGGTCTTTGCTAACCGCTGGGCCGGATCGGGTCTTTGTTATTGTGAAAATTGCCGTAAGATGTTCCGGGAAAAAACCGGCCTTGAATTGCCCAAAGCCCTGGTATTGTCGGACCCTTCCTACAAAGCCTATATACAATTTCAGCAGGAGCGGCTTTTTGAAATTTGTACCCATTGGGACGAAGAAATCAGGAAGATAAGCCCCTATGCCCGGTTTATCCCCAATTCCGGGGGCGGCGCCCTGAGCGGATTGGATATGCGCTGGCTGGGGGATTATTCGGATATCCTTTTTGCGGATAAACAGGCCCGGTCAAAGA
Source organism: Treponema sp. (assembly GCA_031274035.1). Lineage (GTDB taxonomy): Bacteria > Spirochaetota > Spirochaetia > Treponematales > Breznakiellaceae > JAISNI01. The sequence goes on from JAISQR010000271.1 coordinate 15,178, forward strand.
CTATGCCCCTCTGGGCCAATGGAAAGAACGGCAAGGAATTCCGGTCGGTGATGGGGAATAAGCCTATCGGCGGTATCTTCAGTATGGGGATGGAGGAGACCTATCGATGGAAGGATTCGGTCCAGGACAGTGAAGAAATTCGTTTATGGGTGGCCGATGGAGTCGCCCAGGGGCTGACGGTTTGGTTCACCAAATTCCACGGGAAAATCTATGACCGGCGCTGGATGGATACGGTCAAGGACCTCTACAACCGCTATGCCGCTTGGGAACCCTATCTGCGGAATACCGGGAACCTGGCCCGGGTAGGTCTGGTTTATTCTCAGTCCACGGCGAAATATTATGGCGCGGAAAAGGCCCGTGAAAAGGTGGAAGAACATATTCTGGGAACCTATCAGGCTTTAATCGAGGCCCGGATTCCCTTTGAAATGGTACACGAAAGCTATCTTGGAGACGCCGCGTATCTTTCGGCCTTTAAAACCCTCATACTTCCGAATGTTGCCTGTCTCTCTCGGGATCAGAACGAGGGGCTTAAAGCCTTTGTGTCCTCGGGGGGCGGCCTCCTGGCCGCCTATGAAACATCCCTTTATGATGAGGAAGGCAACAGGAAGGCTAATTTCGGCCTTTCGGAATTGTTCGGGGTCGATTGCGGGGGAAATCCCGAAGGGCCCATGAAGAATTCCTATCTGCGCCTTAATCCCGGTTCATCAGGGCTCCCCCATCCGGTCATCGCGGGATTCGGCGATACCGAGCGGATCATCAACGGCGCCTACCGTCTGCCGGTCAAAGAAAATATTCCTTTCCCCGATAAACCGGTAACTTTTATTCCTCCCTACCCGGATCTGCCCATGGAAGAAGTATTCCCCCGGGAAGATCTGCGGGATTGCGCGGAACTCTATCTGCGGGAATACGGTTCAGGCCGGGTTGCCTATTTCCCCTGGGATATAGACCGGCTTTTCTGGGAACTTTTAACGGAGGATCATCTGAGGCTCTTTACGAATACCCTGGACTGGGTAAGCAGGGAAGAGCGGCTTATCACTCTGACCGGCCCGGGGATCTTCGATGTAGCTGTCTGGAAGCAGGAAAAATCCCTTACCGTTCACCTTATTAACATGACTAACCCCATGTTTATGCGGGGGGCTGTTCGGGAACTCATCCCTTCTTATCCCCAGGACCTTTCCCTCGTTCTGCCGGAAGGCGTTAAACCGGTATCGGTACAACTCCTCTCCACCGGGCAGCAGGCCCCATACCGGCTTGAAGGGCGCAAGATTTCCCTGCGGGTCCCTTCGTTCCTCGATCATGAGCTTGTCGCCATCAATATAGCTTAAAATACGAGGAGTTTGTGGGGCTTTGCCCAAAATTGTATAAATTTGCAATTTATTGCAAATTTATACCTTGCAAACTCCCCAAGGAGCCTTGTTAATCGGAATTTTTGCATGTTCATGCAAAAATTCACCAAAGTCCCACAGGCTCCAAGGCGTCGTTTCAAACCGGCAGGCCCGGTAAAGGAGTGCATTTTATGAAACAAGGCGTGTTACCCGAATTCCCTTATGGCGCTGTTTATTTCAGGAAAACAAATCCTCCCCGGGGAGAATGGGAACGGGATTATACGACCGCCCGGGAAGACGGTATGAATATCTTCCGTCACTGGTTTATGTGGGCGGCTATTGAACAGGCTCCCGGAGTATTTGAATGGGAAGAATACGATAAACAGCTTGAACTCGCGGCCAAAAACGGCATGAAAACTATCATTGCCGAAATGTCCACGATTGTCCCCGAATGGGTTTACCGCAAATTCGCCCATGCCAGATTTACCACGGCGGATGGGGGCAAGCTGGACAGCGCCATGCAGGTAAGCTGCGCCATAGGCGGAATACCGGGACTCTGCTGGGATAACGACGATTACCGGGCGGCGGCTGAGAATTTTATCACCGAATTGGTGAAGCGATATAAAGGCCATCCGGGATTGGGGGGCTACGATATCTGGAACGAGTGTAATTACAGCGAATCTACTTGTTATTGCCCGGCTACCCTGGAAAAATTCCGCCGGTGGCTGCAAAAAAAATACGACACTCCCAGAAAGGTTTCCGAAGCCTGGTATCGTTACGGTTTTGCCTCCTGGGAGGATGTGGTTCCCCCGCAAAGTCCCGGTCCCTATCCTGATACTATGGATTGGCAGCAATTTAAAATAGAAAACGCCTACGGCTATATGCGCCGCCGGGCGGAAATTATCCGAAGCATCGACAGCGATTGTGCGATTACCGCCCATGGTATCGCCGGAACCTTCAGCCTGGCGGCTCACAGGGGGGCCGATGATTGGCGGGCCGCCGCCGAAGTGGAAATTTACGGTATGACCTGGGGTTCCTCCCGGCATGGAGATGAACCCTGGAAGCAGTTCCATGCCATTGATTTGGTCCGGGCTTCCAGCCGGGGAAAGCCTTTCTGGCACGCCGAATCCTATGCGGGCCCCCTCTGGCTCCAGCCCCAGGTGGTGAATAAACCCCGTGATGAAGGCCGTATCCCTTCCCCGGAAGATGCCCGGTACTGGAATTTTGTCAGCTATATGGGGGGCGCTTCGGGAATCTTGTACCTCCGCTGGCGGCCCCTGCTGGACGGGGACCTCTTCGGCGCTTTTGGGCCCTATGGTATGGACGGGGGCCGGACCGACCGTTCGGCCGCGGTCTCTTCTTCCGCCAAGTGGATCACTTCTCCGGACCGGCGGCGGCTCTTATCCTCCCGGCCGGTTAAGGGAGAAATCGGCGTTATTTATGCCCCGGAAAGCCAGGTCTTTACCTATGCGCTGCGGCGGTCTACGGAGGCTTACGCCAAGTCTATTCAGGGGGTCTACCAGGGATTTTTTGACCGGAACATTCAGGCCGATTGGGTGCATATTGACGATATTAAAGATTGGGACCTTCTCTACCTCCCCTATCCGGTGATGTTGTCTGAAAAAACCGCCGCCGCCCTCAAGACCTGGGTCGCCGAAGGGGGCGTATTGGCGGCCGAGGCTTGTCCGGCCTATTTTGGCGACCGGGCTCACGCATCCATGAAGCAGCCCGGTTACGGCTTAGACGAGCTTTTCGGCGCCGTTGAATCTTATGTGGAATTCACCCCGGATCTGTTAAAAGATTTATCCCTTACCGTCGCCGGGAACCGCGTCTGGGGCGGCGAATATCTCCAGACTTACGCGCCAAGTACCGGTACTGCCGTAGGCTGGTATGACGACGGCCGGATCGCGGCGGTGGAGAACCGGTATGGTAAAGGCCGGACCTTGCTTATCGGCTCCATGATTGGATACGGGTATTCGACCCACGGCGGAGACGCGGGAAATTATCAGGGGCCCGGACGAACCGGAGGCTCTTTCTTCGACGGGGTCCTCGAATTTGCCGGGAAAAAGCCGCGGCTCCGGGTTTCGGATTCCCGAATAAGCGCCCGTCTCCATGACGGAAAAGGCGGGACCTATCTTTGGCTCGCTAACCCAAAACGGCAGACTATTCCCGTAAGGGTCGAAGTTGGTTTCTCCCAATATTTTGGGGCGGTCCCTGTTCTGGGTCCCGCCGCGGAATGGCTGAACGGAACCCTCGCGGTAAGCGTCCCGGCCAGGGATGTGATCATTTATGAACTTAAGCAGGAATCCTAAGGCGGCATTATGAAGAAAGACATACAAGCGAGCGGAGGAGAAACCAGGGTTGACGTTGCCGGTCAATGGAAACTCATGTGGTGGCGTTTCCGCAAACATAAACTCGCGCTGATATCCGGGGTGGTGGTGATTTTTATTTATTTGATCGCCCTTTTTGCGGAATTTTTGGCGCCTTATTCGGCTGTATCTTATTTAGCGGATTGTAAAAATATGCCTCCCCAAAGGCTGCGTTTTATCAGGACCGATGAAAACGGAAAAAAAACATTTGGTCCTTTTGTCTACGGATATACTATGACCATCGATCCCCAATCCTTGAGGAGACGGTTCGTACAGGATACCTCCAAGGTACATCCGGTCAGATTTTTTGCTCCCGGGGAACCTTATAAAATGTGGGCCCTCTTTAATGCCAAACTGCATCTGGTAACTCCCGGGGAGGCCGGCGTGCCCATGTATTTGTTCGGCGGCGACAGCCTGGGGCGGGATCTCTTTAGCAGGGTCATCCACGGAACACGGGTTTCTATGTCCATCGGGCTTATCGGCGTTATTATCAGTCTCTTCCTGGGGATACTCCTGGGGGGAATCTCCGGCTATTACGGAGGGCCTATCGATAACCTTATCCAGCGTATCACCGAATTCCTCCGTTCCATTCCGACGATTCCTCTTTGGATGGGTTTCGCCGCGGCCATCCCTCTGTCCTGGCCGCCGCTGCGGGTCTATTTCGCCATTACCCTTATTTTGTCTCTTATTCAGTGGACCGGTTTGGCCAGGGTCGTCCGGGGTAAATTCTTCGCCCTTAAAACGGAGGATTTTGTTACCGCCGCCCGGCTTGACGGTTCCGGCGAGATCCGTATCATCCTGCATCACATGGTTCCTTCCTTTGTAAGTCATATCATCGCCTCGGTAACCCTGTCGATTCCGGGGATGATTTTAAGCGAAACCTCCCTCAGTTTCCTCGGCATAGGACTGCGGCCGCCGGTGGTAAGCTGGGGAGTGCTGCTCCAGGAAGCCCAGAATATCCGATCCATCGCGGCCTGTCCCTGGCTTTTGTTTTTCCCCGGTGTCGCGGTAGTTATCGCCGTGCTGGCCCTCAATTTCCTGGGGGACGGACTCCGCGACGCGGCTGATCCCTATGAGTAAAAGGACGTTTCTATGAATAGTGATACACTGGTCGAAGTATCGGGATTGAAAACATATTTCTATACTGATGAAGGGGTTGTTAAAGCCGTGGACGGGGTGAGTTTCGATATTAAAAAGGGTAAAACCCTCTGCGTGGTGGGGGAATCGGGATGTGGAAAATCAATCACCGCCCGGTCCATACTCCGCCTCGTCGATCCTCCCGGTAAAATCGTGGAAGGCTCCATTAAGATGAATAAAGCCGATGGGTCCGAACTGGATATAACCGCTCTTTCCCTGAAAAGTAATGAAATCCGAAATGTCCGGGGGGCGGAAATTTCTATGATATTCCAGGAACCTATGTCCTCCCTGTCCCCCGTTCATACCATTGGGGAACAGGTTCAGGAATCTATACGGCTCCACCTGAAGCTCGGCAAGGAGGATGCAAAAGAACGGACCATTGCGGTACTTAAAGAAGTAGGCATCCCCAAGGCGGAGGAGCGGTATGATAACTATCCGTTCCAGCTTTCCGGGGGTATGCGCCAGCGGGTTATGATCGCTATGGCGTTAAGCTGTAAATCCCGGATGCTTATCGCCGATGAGCCGACTACCGCCCTGGATGTCACCACCCAGGCCAATATCCTGGATCTGATTCAGGGCATCCAAAAGGAATACGATATGGCGGTAATGTTTATAACCCATGACCTTGGGGTAGTGGCGGAGATAGCCGATGAGGCTATGGTCATGTATCTGGGTAAAGTGGTGGAACGGGGGCCGGTAGACGCGATCTTCCATGATCCAAAACATCCCTATCTGGTTTCCCTGCTTAAATCCATACCAAAACTCAGCATCGAAAAAATTGACCGGCTGGATTCCATTCAGGGTATGGTTCCCCATCCCTTCAACAGGCCGGCGGGCTGCCCTTTCCATCCAAGATGCGACCGGGTCATAAAAGGCCGCTGTGACGTTGACGCGCCTCCGCGGATGGTATTGGAGCCGGAACGGGAAGTCACCTGCTTTTTATACGAGGAGGGAAAATGATCGACTCTAAACCCAAGGAGAAAACCATTCTTGATATCCGTGGGGTAAAGATGCACTTTCCCATAACCAAAGGTTTTTTTAACCGTCAGGTGGGAAGTGTCAAGGCGGTGGATGACATCAGTTTTTCCCTTTATGAGGGAGAAACTCTGGGGCTTGTGGGGGAATCGGGGTGTGGGAAAACCACCCTGGGGCGTTGTGTTCTTAGGGTATACCGGCCAACTGCGGGCAGTATCATCTATCAGAATGCGGACGGAACCACCGCCGATCTTGCCGCCATATCCGATAAGGAGTTAAAGCCTTTTAGGCGGGAGATACGAATGATTTTCCAGGACCCCCAGTCTTCTCTCAACCCCCGGCTGACCATTTTAGACATTATCGGGGAACCCCTCCTGGTGAATAAAATCGCGTCGGGCTCCGAGCTGGAGGATCGGGTCGCGGTTCTCCTCCGGCGGGTAGGGCTCAGGTCCGAATACCTCCGCCGTTATCCCCATGCCTTCTCCGGCGGGGAACGGCAGCGTATCGGCATCGCCCGTGCCCTGGCTTTGAATCCCCGGCTTGTGGTCGCCGACGAGGCGGTTTCCGCCCTGGACGTATCGGTTCAGGCCCAGACCCTGAATCTGCTCCAGGACCTTCAAAAGGATTTTTCCCTTACCTACCTGTTTGTCGCCCATAATCTCAGCGTGGTCCAGCACGTCTGCGGCCGGGTGGCGGTGATGTACGTGGGCCGCCTTATGGAATTGGCGGATACCCACGAACTTTACTTTAACCCCAAACATCCCTATACGGAGGCCCTCATGTCGGCGGTTCCCAAACCGGATCCCCGGCTGCGGCATCGTACCGAGCGCATCCGGCTGGAAGGGGAGGTAGCTGATCCGGCCAATCCGCCGCCGGGCTGTCATTTCCATCCCCGGTGTAAATATGTCCGGGATCGCTGCCGAACCGAGGTTCCCGCCATCAGGGACCTGGGGGGCGGCCATCTCTGCGCCTGCCATTTTGCCGAGACCCTTAATTTAAAAGGAGTTGAAGTATGATAAAATATATTATTAAGCGGGTCCTTTACATGATCCCCACGATAATAGGTATTTCCTTTTTGACTTTTTTTATTATCCAACTGCCGCCGGGCGATTTTCTTACTTCTAAACTTGCGGGAATGATGGAACAGGGAGAAACTATTGATGTGGCCACTCTGGAAGCCCTCAAGTCCCGGTACGGTCTGGATCAACCCATCGTGGTTCAATACTGGAAATGGGTAAGCGGTATCATCTTCCGGGGGGACTTCGGGCAATCCTTTGAATGGAACCGTCCGGTAACGGATATGATCTGGGGGAGGCTGGGACTTACCTTTGTCCTCTCCTTTATCACCCTCATCTTTATCTGGATTCTGGCCTTCCCCATCGGTATCTACTCGGCGGTAAAGAAGTATTCTCCGGGGGATTATGCTTTTACCTTCCTGGGGTTTATCGGTTTGGCTATACCGAATTTTCTTTTTGCCCTTACCCTTATGTATATCGCTTTTTCCCAATTCGGTCTCAGCGTGGGCGGTCTCTTTTCCCCCAAATACACCGAGGCTCCCTGGAGTTGGGAAAAATTGGTTGACTTATTGCAGCATATCTGGATTCCCATGATCGTCCTGGGGCTGGCGGGAACCGCGAACCTTATCAGAACCATGCGGGCCAATCTGCTGGATGAGCTGAAAAAGCCCTATGTGGTAACCGCCCGCGCAAAGGGCCTGAGTGAAAACAAGCTCCTTATCAAATACCCGGTACGGGTGGCCCTGAACCCCTTTATCAGTACCGTGGGCTGGGTACTGCCGACCCTGGTATCGGGGTCTACGGTGGTTTCCATCGTCCTCAATCTGCCCACCACAGGGCCTCTGCTTCTGCGGGCCTTACAGTCTCAGGACATGTACCTGGCGGGGAGCTTTATCCTGATGTTAAGTACCCTGACGGTCATCGGGACCCTGCTCTCGGATATCCTGTTAGCCCTCGTCGATCCCCGGATACGTTTCGATTAGGAATTAGCCGGATCGTCATACCCTAGGAGTTTGTGGGGCTTTGCTCAAAAATCGTATAAATTTGCAATTTATTGCAAATTTATACCTTACAAACTCCGAAAGCATGCCCATTGATCGGGATTTTTTGCATGAAGGTGTGCCAAAGGCACACTGAGCAAAAAATCCACAAGTGCACAGCAGACAGGAAATTATCAAGACACATTACCAGGCGTACCAAGGAGCCGGGAAGAAAAAGCGGGGAGAAATCCTCGACCGGCTCGTACCCACAATCGGGACTACCTGGCGACGACGTTGGGGCACTACGTCCCCAAGGAGAGCGTTGCCCGGACTGTCCGGAAGAAGCGGGCAGAGGGGAAGCACGGCGGGAGGCCGCCGGTATACCGGAGCGCCGCCTTCGTAAAGGCACTGACCGGCATCTGGGACTTCTTCGACTATCCCTGCGGGAAGCTTCTTTCCCCTCTCATCAGGGGAACCATTGGCTTTCTTGAGGAATCCAAGGAGATAGACTTCGGGATCACTCCAGAAATACGCCCGCTCCTGTTGAGCGTAAGTCCCGCCGAGATCGACATTCTGCTCAAGCCGGAATGGAAGAAACAGGAGATACGCGGGAAAAGTCTGACCAAATCCGGTCCGGTACTGAAAAACGAGATACCCGTACGGACGTTTTTCAAGTGGGACGAGCGAAAACCCAGGGCATCGGCGTTTACTCTGAGAACAATGCCTGATACAGGAAATCCGAATCCAGGGCGGCGTGCATCATGCGGCGTTTGGCGCTGACCCGTTTCTTTTCCATCTTCATCTTCC
>JAISQR010000294.1 GCA_031274035.1 Treponema sp.
AGCGTCGGCCCCGGCCGGCCCCGCCCGCTTGGACGGCTGGTGTTCGATATTCCGGCGCTGGCCGGTACGAAAGTTACCATAAAGCAGCGTTTTGCCGATGCCCAAACCTTTGCCGAATACACTCAGGACGGCAAAACGGTTTTCTCCCTGCGCGCCTTTGCCGCCGCAACAGAGAACCTGCTTGTCTGCGAGTTAAAAACATTTATTGATATCGAAGCGCGGGCACGGTTTCTGTTCCCCAGTGAAACAGGATTTGGCTGCGATGGTTTTGGCGTTTACAGTAAACATGAATATGCATCCGCGTATATCAACAATCCGGCATCGGAGTATCGTTATGACAACAAGCCGCTTATGCGCGGCCATAGGCTTATCTGCGGGAATGTGGACCAGGAAACAAAACTTGCCTTTGCCGGACGCTTCCTGACCGGGGATGAGAAGTTAGTCGTAGCGCCGCGTAGGGGCGATCCGCCGGATTGGTCAAAACCTCCAAGTGTGCCCACCCTTAAGTTGAAGGCCGGGAAAACGGTTTATTACGCCCTAGCCCTGCGGAGCGCCGAAAAGATTATCAACCCCGAAGAAAATGCCGCTGCCCGTGTAGAAAGCCTTACCGCGGATGATATTGTGATGCTGGAAGGGCTGCACAGATCCTGGTGGAAAGATTTTTGGAATGTTTCGGCAGTGGAAACCGGGGATCCGCTCATTGACCAACGTTACTACCTTTCGATGTATGATCTGGGCAGCCTTTGCAGGGACCAGGCTTTCCCGCCGAATCTTTTTGGTGTAAGCACTTGGGATATGCCGATGTGGAACGGCAATTATAAAATTAATTATAACGCCCAAGCGCCGTTTTGGGGACTTTACGCCAGCGGTCATTACGAACAGGCCGATTGTATGGAAGCGCCGTTCCTTGCCCAGGAAGCCCAGGCGCGGCGGAATGCCCAAAAGGAATGCGGTCATGGCGGCGTCCTTATGCCCGGCGGTCTTGGCCCTAAGGGCCTTATCTCTGAAAATATGATGTTTCACATGAAGTCCATGGGGGCGTTGGGTGTTATGAATATGGCCATGCGCTGGTATACCAGCCGGGACCGCCCTTATGCCAGAAAAATTTATTCATATCTCCGGGGTATCGCTGATTTTTGGGAGCAGGATTTGGAGTTCGACGGCCGGTATTACCATGCGGTAAATGACCATGCCCATGAAGTCTGGCAGGATGTAGATGTTACAGACAATCCGGCAATCCTTGGACTGATTAAATGCGTTATGAGGCTTGCGCTGGACATTTCCGAAGATTTGGGTTTGGATGCCGAAAAAAGACCAAAATGGCGGGAAATTATCGAAAAAATGGCGCCCTACGCTATTGGGAAAGCAAAAGATATTTGTCATATTTTTAGCTTCAAAAAAGGTGTAAAGCTAAATGATATTTTGAAACCGGAATTCTTGGGCGAAAAGGAAATTTTTCTGCTCCACCGCAAAGGCGAAGACCACAGTATGATTTGTGCGGTCCAGTTGCAGCAGGTGTACCCGGCAGGGGACATCGGACTTAATTCCGATCCCCGGCTTCTTGAAGCCGCTAAAAATTTTCTGGAAATCCGCATAGCCCAGGAAGAGCATTATGATGACTGGGGTATCGGTAATTTGCCAAAAGAAACCGGCCGTTTCAGCCGGAAAGCCGCCTGGCTCGATGAAAACCACAGCTGCGTTTTCTTCCCCGCAGCCGTGCGCATTGGTTATGACAGTGAAAAAATCCTTGCCGCGCTGCGGATGCTGATAAAAGACTGGGGGCTGCCCAATGGCTATATCCGCGACAACCCCCACGGCATAGAGAACCTCTCCACAACGCCGAACACCGTGCAGGAGATGATGCTTTTAAGCCACGAAGGGATACTGCGCTTTTTCCGGTGCTGGCCGCTCAAATCGCTGCCCAACGCAAGCTTCCGCGATCTCCGCGCTTACGGCGCTTTCCGGGTATCGGCAAAACTTGAAGACGGACAAGTGAAAGATGTATGTATCTTTAGTGATAAAGGCCGGCCCTGCCTGGTGGAAACTTTCTCCTCAACGCCTGCCGTGTTTGACGAAGCGGGCAGGGAAATATCATTTGAGAAAAAAAGCGGAAATGTAATTGAATTTAAAACTGAGCCGGGCAAACTGTACCGGGTGAAATAACCCTAGTCAGGGCCAGTAAGAAAGCTGAGGGAATGCCGTTTTCGAAAAAAGTGAAAACTTGAGCTGGTTACAAAATTGGTTATTTTGGAACCAGCTTTTGTAAAAGCCACAGAGGCAATGCGGACGCTGGACAAGAGGTAGGTCCTATGGTATCATATCACTTGAGTTTGGATTATATTGAAAGGAGCAGTAATAATGCAAGAATTTAATCATCCTGTTACTAAATACGAAGCGTTGTTTGACAGTCCATCCAAAGGACATTTGGAGGGCTTGCTATGATTAAACCGGACAGCAGTGGGAGAAAGTATTAAATGCAAAACTCTGTAATAACGAATTTTTCGTTCGTCTATGACGGGAAGAAATATTCTTCCCTGAATCTTGACAAAAAAAAGACGGATTCCTTTGTTAAGGACGGGTTCACCGTCACAAAGGAAACATATTCACTGGACAGTATAGTAATAACCAGAGAGCGGAAGGAATTTGGCAATAACGCAGCCTATAGTCTCCTCTGGTTTGAAAACACGGGGAATAAAAAAAGCAAGGTCCTTTCGGATATTTGTGATATTGATCAGCCTATGGATATTGATTCGACGGAAGATATACTGCCCCCGCCGTTCTGCGCCTATGGTAATATAGGGACTAAAATATATCCTACGGTCGGATGTTCTGATCCCTGGTCAGCCAATGAATTCAATCCTAGGGAGGATCGCCTTAACAAAAACGGTAACCGGTATTCATGTACCGGCGGCCGTTCGTCCCAAGTTTACGCTCCTTTTTTTGAAGTTCATAACGGTAAAGACAAGGGTTTTATTCTTGCAATAGGCTGGACTGGTCAATGGTTCGCATATTTCAAAAAGGACAAAAATGCCATACTTGTTAATTCGGGTATAGATAATCTTAATTTCTATCTCAAACCCGGGGAGAAGATCCGTACCGCATCTATTCTCTATCTTGAATACTCGGGTCCTCGGGGCGCGGGATACAACCAGTTCAGGAGGATCGTAAAGGATTATTTTTCACCCTATGGCAGGAAGATCAGCAAAGAGCCGGCTCCCCTGTCTATGTTGATGTGGGGCGGCGCAACCCCTGAATATCTTATTGGTGTCATTGAGAAAGCCGTCAAAGAAAAGCTTGGCTTTGAGTATTTCTGGATAGATGCGGGTTGGTATGGCGATTACGAATCCTATTGTCCCGATGCGTATACAGGGGACTGGTGGAAGTATGTTGGGGATTGGCATGTAAATCGCAGAATACACAACAAAGAATTACGGGATGTTATGAAAGCCGCGGAGAATGCGGGCATGAAAACCATGCTCTGGCTCGAACCTGAACGCGCATACAACGAAGCAAATATTATAGCCGAGGAGCCGGGACTTTTTATTCGCCATCCGGATAAAAATAATCCGCCGTTGTCTCCTGAAAGGAATATGTCTCTTTTGGATCTGTCTCTTGAATTGGGGCAAAAATGGATGATAAACATTATATCCCATTATGTGGAAGATCTGCATCTTACCTGTTATCGCCAGGATTTCAATCTCGATCCTCTTGTATTCTGGAATTCCAGAGATACCGCTGACCGTATGGGTATTACTCAGATCAAATATATTATGGGGATGTACCATGTGTGGGATACGCTTCTTGAAAAATATCCGGAACTTCTCATTGATAACTGTGCAAGCGGCGGGAGGCGTATAGATATTGAAACCCTTAGCCGTTCGGTGCCCCTTTGGCGCAGTGATACTTACTGCTCGTTTAATTTCAATCCTAATTGGGCTCAGAGTCATAACATTGGAATATCGCGTTTTTTACCGTATAGCGGCTGCGGTATAGGACGGTTTCCCGATGACAAATACCGCTTCCGGAGTTGTCATGCGGCAGGGCTGCAAACTGATTTTCTGGGATACGATGCTTACAAAGATGATATCTCCTACGATATGTCGAAAATAAAATCCCTTGTGGAAGAATACAAATCTGTCAGGGACTACTACTCGTGTGATTATTATCCCGTATTCGGTTTTCCTACGGATGATACAACCTGGGGCGGATGGCAATTTGATAGACCTGAAACAGGTTCGGGAATCATTATGGCTTTCCGGAGAGATCAATGCCTGGCTGACAAGGTTAGAATTTTCCCTGGAGGCATAAGTGCCGATAAAAAATATTACTTCGAGAATATTGATACTGGTGAGGTCCTTAACATTTCCGGTTCCGATCTTATAAAATCCGGATTTGATATTCATATTCCCGTCAAGAGGGATTCGCGGCTTATACGATATAGAGTAGAATAATTAAGAAGAAACGGTTAGGGTTAGATTTTTTATGGCACATTGTCTCATGTAAAATTTTACTATATCGAGGGTATCTTGCCGCCCTCGCCGCCGCCCAATACGGTATTGAGAGATCGGCCTAGTACCTTGTTTAGATTAAAAACACGGATAAAAACCGCGGAGAAAGCAGAGGAGAAGAAAGAAAACAAATGTTAAAAAACCTATTCTCTGCGTCCTCTGCGCTCTCTGCGGTTAAATCTCTTTTCGGTCTGTTTAGACTAATCATTCTACTAATACCTTGTTTGGACCAAAACCACGGATAAAAAACGCGGAGAACGCAGAGGAGAGGAGAAGAAACAAATGTCAAAAGTCCATGTTCGGCCTTGCATAACTGCTTTTTCCTATTCTCTGCGCTCTCTGCGCTCTCTGCGGTTAAATCTCTTTTCGGTCTA
>JAISQR010000355.1 GCA_031274035.1 Treponema sp.
AAAATTCCTCCAATCTCTGAATAATTGTGTCAAAATGTCCGCATGGGAGTGTCATTATGATACAAAAAGTCAAAATTTAGCCTAAATTCAAGGTCAAATTTTAAACCGGACAGCAGTGAAATTATTTACAAAACAATAAAAATATTATTATAGAAATTATTCGCAACTCAGAGAATATTTTAAAAGAAATTAAAAGCGAAAATCAGAAAATGTATTTATGCCATGGGGATATTCATGCGGCAAAAAGATTTTTATTTTTCCTGAATTTTTCAGTATATAATTCGAATTGTATTTTTTCGTATTTTTTCTTGAAATCTTTGATTGCCGGAATGATTATGTCTTTTATCATTAGTTTTGTTGAACTGATTTTTACGATACCGGATTCAAGATTTATCATTTTTTTAAGCGTATCTTCTCCGCCCAGGAAAGTTTCACACGCAGGCGCTATTTTACCATATAACACATTGCCTTCTTCCGTTAAATTTACCCCTTTCTGAGTACGCTTAAACAATACGCAATTAAGTTGTTCTTCCAGCTTATGTAATCTTTTGGTAAGGCTTGGCTGCGTAATATACAATTCCTCTGCAGCCCTGCTGACAGTACCGTACTTGGCGGTGTAGTAAAATGCTTTATAGTAATCAAAATTTATCGAATTCATGTACTTCCTGCTATAGCCGAATAAACTGTTCCGAATTATATATAAAAAATGACAAGGCGTCAAGTCTGCGCGGTATGCTATCTTAAAATCAGGATAATAAATGCCGTACAAACAGCGATCCCCGCTGTAGGGCGGGGATCGCTATGGACTACACTATTTATGGTGTAGGTATATAAGTCTGAACGACAACAGGCGACTGAATAGTTACAAATATTTAAATGAATAGGCTACAGCCGGTCAAAACCACGCGGTATCTTGACCGGCGAGCCATATTCTGTCGCAATGCGTAACTCAGTGTCATTCCTCCTGACTAATCACCTTAGTTGTTGGATTCCGGGAAAACTGGGATAAGAAATCCCATGCCAGTTTCGCATTCTCCACATAATGGGCGTGATCCATGTCTTCCGCATAAGAAAGGCGGATCATGTTTAAATCTTCACCATCATCGAAGTTGATTGTGTGGATATTGATGTTGTGGGGCGTAGTAGTAACGGTCTCGCCTGGAGGAGTAGTGTCAAAGCGCCAGAATGTAGCCGTGCTGTCAGGGAATCCAGCCGGAAGGGGAATGCCGTGCATACTAAATAGCCTGGTGAGGGTAGTGATATTATTGGTACTGGTAAGGTACATCCCGTTGGCGGTATTTACGTCGTTGCTCATGGTGTGATACATCGCCGGAATTTTTCCTCCATCAGAGCCATCGTAAGGATAGGCACCACCCCCAAGAGAAAAGCGCCATAGCGGCAAACTGTTCAACCGCAGCTTTATCATTCAGGGTATTGGACAGACCGGTGCTTCCCTGGGAAAATCCGGTAACATATATACGGGACTTATCGATCACCGGGTACTTGGTAATCATATCGTTTATAAGAGTCAGGTTGCTTGTCTTATTGGTGTTGGTTTTGGGCGCAACCACAATAAAACGTTCTTCCCTCGCCATGGCCACCCATCCGTTGCTTTCCGCTTCATAAACCTCGTGATCCCCTCCGCCGTGCAGAACCAGGACCAGGGGAACATTTGAAGCGGTGTTTGCCAGGACCTCATTCGGCACCCACTCATACCAGCGATTATTCGAGCCTTCATTTACGATGTTCATCGTCAAGCCCAGTTCCTCTACATTGGGTCTTGGCAAAAGCGTAAAAACTTCCGGGGTATTAAAGTCGTCATATATACGGGTAAACAGCGCCGCCCGTGTGGTATAGCGAAACAGCGAGTGATATGCGTCACTGATACCATCTTTGGTAAAGCCGGTAATATCATCGCTGTTGTTCACGATTACTTTTTTGACAGGATCGGAAGTGCCCCCCCGACCGGGAACATTGGCATATATTGATTTGGTTCCCTCAGTTTCAGGGTCTCCGGTAGCGCCGTTAACACCTCTATAATAAGCAAGCGTGTAATCCGTACCGCCGCCTATGGCCGTAGCTCTGCCCGCAAGATAGGCGGGAAGGGCTACTGACCCACCGGGGACGACATTGCTGCCGCCGAACGTGGCAACCGCGGCGATACGGGCCGCATTCACCGTCATATAGGTATGGATAAAATCCGCGCCCGAACCTTCGCCAATCATATACTGGAGATTAAGGAAGGTTTTGTTCAAACCGGAATGGCCAGAATAAACAAACGACATAAGCGCTTTATATACCTCGACATCCCCGGGTCCCCAGGATCTGCCGACAGGATTCACCATGATAACAACGCCTTTTTCGTCATCAGCAATTTCATTAAGCCCTAAAGAAACAATGTCTGCTTTTGCCGCTGCAAAATCGTCATAGGGTTCATCCGGGTACACATAAACAATAGGGGTCATCATGGGTACGGGATCATTATACTCAGGCGGCTCATACACATAAACCCTCGTGCCCGCAACAGTAATTTCTGACAATGTGCCGCTTCCCACTGCTTCGGTATGTGATGGTCCACTATACCCGCCTTCAGAGATTTCTTCGTAGTAATTATTCACTACGTCACCAGGCTGCTCACCGCAGCCTGTCAGGCTCCATACAAGACATAAAACCCCTACTACTACTGGAAAACGAAAAGCAAAGAACTTCATAAAACCACCTCTTCATCCTGAGTTATTCCCACTATATAGTGAGTACATTGAGATTCTGTTGATTGCTAATGAAATTAATGAATGGTAGTTATTCATTTTTTCTATAATCTGCTCTATCAATCCGCTCTATAAAAGAAGTATAAAGCGCGGTAAAATCACCCTATGAGCGCAAAATTTGTAAACGCAGACCGGGAAACGCCGCTGCTGTTTCCCGAGGATTTGCGGAAATGGGTAGCTGAGAACCATATTGTGCATTTTATCATAGATGACGGAGTTAGAGACCATTCCATCAGGGGCTATCATGCTGGACGAAGCCCTGGGTATTGGGGGGCTATCCACGAGGCAGGGTTATTGAAATCTATGGCCCCGAATCCTCCGGGAAAACAACCCTTGCCCTTTTTTGGTTTTGTGGCAAATTCAAAAAAATTAAGAGTTATATAAAATATGCCTTGTAAAAATCCACTTTTGTCTACCCGGGACAAAACAGGAGGTATTTTACACACTTGTTATCTCCTCCCCCCCATGAGGGAACTATTTGAAAAATCAGGATCGCTGAAAACTGTTCGTAACAATACTATCATTATAGAAGCTGGGGAAATACCCCAATACTGCTATTTAATAAAAAAGGGACGTATTATCGGCTATGACTATTCATCTACCGGTGATGAAAAGACATATACTGTCATACTGCCGCATTCTCTGTTTCTTGAAGCGAATTTGATTGCCAATCAGCCGTCTTCCGTTAATTTCAGGGCGGTAAGACTCTCTGAACTCATCTTTATTGATAGGCAGACCCTCCTCAAACAGATGGCTAATGATTTTAATTTTACCCTCGATATTGTAAAATCCGTTTCATTTAAATATTTTTCAAGTTTGAACCAGGTTCAAATGCTCAAAAGCCATGACGCAGCATGGATGCTTTGCAGCCAACTACTCCAATTTTCCGACTGCTTTGGCGTTCCCCATGGCGGAAAAACCATGATCCGGGAAAAGATAAATCAGGAAATATTATCAAGTCTGCTTGGAGTAAGTCGTATGACTATAGTTCGTGCACTGGAAAAATTTAAAAAACTGGGGTTGATAGATAAAATTAATGGCTATTACTGCATTAGTGATACGCAAAGAATGCGGCGCTATTTGGAAACTTTGGATGAATGATGAGCTGGTTCCAAAATCATGGTTCTTACGGACTGCCTGATCTTGGAATTGTCTCAAATTATAGTGATTTTTTGAAAAAAACACAAAGAATGTAACAAATGTTACTACATTTTACCGCGCAACCGCCATAAAATCAACGCATACTTAATGGGTAATGGAGTAATTTTAAATCGTTGATTTTGAAATTGTAACCTTCGGGGATCATTACTCACAATTTTTAGGAGGAAAGGATGAAACGTTTATTGGTTGTATTGATTGTGCTCATGGTTTCCGCTGCTTTGTTTGCCGGGGGCCAACAAGGCAGCAGCGGGGCTGCTGCCGGCGGCGGTGCGACTCTTATTGGGCTGGCCATGCCTGAAACCCATGTGGAACGCTGGGTAAAAGACGGCTCTACCCTAAAGGCCCAGGCTGAAAGCAAGGGTTACCGGGCGGAAGTTGCCTACGCTGACGCGGATCAGGCCAAGCAGAATCAGCAGATCGGTAGTTTCCTGACCCAGGGTGCGAGGCTCCTGGTGGTAGGACAGGTGAATGACGGGGTAGCCTCCGCGGTGGCAGACGCCGCCAAGGATGGGGTAGCGGTTATTGCCTATGATCGGATCATCCAGAATTCCGCCGATTACGACTACTACATCACTTTTAATAACTTCAAGGTTGGTCAGTTCCAGGGCCAGGGGCTTGAGCAGGGTCTGAACCTCAAGGCCGCTACGGCTGCCAATCCCAAGTACATCACCTTCTTTGCCGGTTCCCCCACAGACGGTAATGCTTTCTTCTTTTTTGACGGCGCCATGGACATTCTTAATCCTTACATAAAGAGCGGCGTCCTGAAAGTCGTTGGCCCTTATCCGGAAACTTCCAAGGATACTGCCAACTTCCAACGCATTGCCACTGAAAATTGGTCGGCGCCAATCGCCAAAGCCCGGATGGAAAATCTTCTGGCGGGTGATGCCCGGGATGTGACCCTTGACGCGGTATTGGCTCCGAATGACACTCTGGCCAGGGCCATTATTGAAGCCCTCAGGGCGGATGCAAAATATGCCGACAAGCTTCCCATCGTTTGTGGGCAGGATGCTGAAGCCGCTTCTATAGCTTCCATCCGTGATGGCGGGCAGTATGTGACCGTATTCAAGGATACGGGTAAATTGGCGGAAGCCGCCATTATCCTGGCTGATGCCATCCTCAAGGGGCAGACTCCGTCGATTCCCGGCGCAGTCCTTGCTTCCGACATCGGGCTTTCGAGCATCGGGGATACGGGCAAGAAAACCGTAAAGGCTTATCTGCTGGAACCCGTCATGATCACCAGGGATAACTATAAGGTCCCGATTGACGCAGGATTCTACACCGCCCAGGAAAAGTCTACGTATAATTTCTAGTAGACAACATATGAGCCTGCCGGATTTCAAAGTCCTGCAGGCTCATAGCCTGTACTTTGTTTTTTTGCAAGGAGGAGTAGTTTATGAAAAGACTGTATTTGTTTTGTTTGCCTGTTCTTATACTGGCATTTATCTTGTTTGCCTCCGGGTGTGATAACGGCACAACCGACGATTCACCTGTAGGTTATCCCGATCCCTACGAAACCAGCTTCCCGTACGTAGCTCAGAATTTGAACGCAAAACTGGCGAGCGGAAACAAGACGCCTCAATTTTGGGAAGTGATATGGCATCTGTCGAGAAGTACCAATGCCGCCTGGACTGAAAGTTCTCCCTGGGACGGCGGGGATAATAATTCACAAGTTAATCTTGGTTCCTTTATAAACAGTGAATGGGGTACACGGACCGGGGTAATTTGGGAACCGGTTATCAAATACTTTGAGTTACCTGGGGAAGGTGAAGTGGGTGCCGTGTATTGGCCGAAGATCGGAATGAAAGATGCGCTGGTAAAATACTGGGACGATAAAGGACTGAAAAAAGTATCCTTCGACACCGTCCGTGAAGATCCAACCGACACAGATCTTAATGATGATTACTACCTCTATTACCCCAAAGAAGTCGATGTGGATGGCGCCACGAAATATCCCCTGATTGTCCTTTTCCACGGGGGCGGCGAATCGGCGGTCCAGTCGGAAACTTTTGGTTTCGGTGATATTGCAGCGCGGGATAAAGTCTTCCTGCTCGCAGCCGAAAGCAATAATGGACCTACACCAGCCAGCGGCGCCGCTTCAGTAAACGGCGGTCGTATTGACACTGCTTTAAAATATGTACTGGACAACTACCCGATTGATGAGTTCCGGGTTTACACCGCCGGCAGTTCTATGGGCGGCGGCGCCTCCCGCTTCTATGCCAGTACTTCTCTTGATGCCACTATTGTTGCCAATTCCGATAGACCGGTAAAAATAGCGGCTGCCGCAGTAATGGATCAGCCCTTCTCTCTGTACACTCTTGGAAATACCGGTACTACGGCCACTAACGCGATTGACGCTATCAAAGAATACGGAATGCCAGTGGTTTATTTAGGCGGTCTTGCGGATATGTATGGTATGTACAATGTTCAAACCGCCGGCTACTTCATGACCCACGAGGGAGCATCGCCGCTTGTAGCCTACATCAACGCCGGTTGGCCGAATTACGTAGAAGGGTTTAACAAGCTGATGGAAGCTCACGGAATTACCGGGAAAGATCTTAGTGCTTCTGCAGCTAGCGGCCCTCCTGGTAGCGCCCCCGCCAGCCAAACCCGTTTTTCCGTTGCCAATGCCGTCGCCAACGCCGACGGCACTTTGAAAGATGACGCAACAGCCGTGGAGGAGGCAACATATTGGACCGGTTATCCTTACGATGTAACCGAAATTGTCACAACTTATGGGCCAAAGGTCTATAAGAGTGGCTTTACCGGGAAGGACCAGCTCCTTAGTATTGTTGTGGAAAACCGTCCCCATATGCCTTCCGGCTACGACGCTGAACTTCTCTGGGCTTTTATGAAGCAATGGAAGCGTGATGCGGATGGTAAGGCTGTAAAAATTAACTAGTTAAAAAATCAGCAGTAATTCGGCCTGCGGCTACCGCGCCGGAGGCCGGGTTATGTATAAAGGAGGGGTTGATGGCCGATGATTATATTCTTCATATTGAAAATTTGACCAAGGACTTTCCCGGGGTTCGGGCATTGGACCATGTCAACTTCAAAGTAAAAAAAGGTGAA
>JAISQR010000356.1 GCA_031274035.1 Treponema sp.
GGCGGGAAGAACATGGGGGTTTCCCGGTCTATGTTTACCAGTCGTGTACTCATAGGGGAATTTTACCGGAAGAGGCGGCGGCGTGTCGATCCCTCCAAAGCCCCACAGGCTCCTAGGAGCCGCGGACACTTCGTGTCCGATTGCACTTGTGGATTTTTTGCTCAGTGTGCCTTTGGCACACCTTCATGCAAAAAATTCCGATCAATGGGCATGCTGTACTCTTCGAGTATTCGGAGTTTGCAAGGTATAAATTTGCAATTTATTGCAAATTTATACAATTTTTGGGCAAAGCCCCACAAACTCCTGGGCTGTCCCGCTTTACACCATGGTGCAGGCCGCAAAATGATTTTCCCCAAGCTCCCGGAAGGGGATATTCGCGCCCAGACAGGTTTCCTTAACCTGGGGACAGCGTTTGGCAAAACGGCAGCCCGGCGCCGGTTCTATGGGCGAGGTAAGTTCCCCCTTGAGGGTTATCCGTTTAGCCTCAAAGTCAGGGTCCGGCACGGGAATAGCCGAAAGCAGGGCCTGGGTATAAGGATGGAGAGGCTTTTCAAAGAGCGCCGCCGCGGGGGCCTTTTCCACCATCTGCCCCAGGTACATAACCAGGATATCATCGGAGAGGTGTTTTACCACCGAAAGATCATGGGTGATAAAAAGATAGGTAAACCCCAGTTCATCCTGAAGATCCTGCATCAAATTGAGTATCTGGGCCTGGATCGAAACATCCAGGGCGCTCACCGGTTCATCACAGATGATAAGTTTGGGGTTTAAGGCCAATACCCGCGCAATACCGATACGCTGCCGCCGTCCGCCGTCAAGCTCATGGGGATAGGCATTGATGAGCCGGGGGGCAAGGCCCACCAGTTCCATCAGTTCTAAAACCCGTTTGCGTAGCCCCTCCTTGTCCCGCGGGGAATAGAGTTTCTGGATCAGCAGAGCCTCGCAGATGGTCTCGCTCACTGACATCCGGGGATTCAGGGATGCGAAGGGGTCCTGGAAGATGATCTGCATATCCCGGCGCAGGGCCTTCATAGCGCCTTTATCGTAGGTCAGGATATTGTAACCCTCAAAAAACACTCTGCCGGCGGTGGGTTCATGGAGCCGCAGTATTGCCCTGCCCAGGGTGCTTTTACCGCAACCGCTTTCCCCCACGATGCCGAGGGTTTCCCCCTTACGTACCGTAAAACTTACATCGTCCACCGCATGAAGCACCCCATAGGGGGTGTGGAAGTATTTTTTGAGGCGTTCCACCCGGAGGAGTTCCGTCTTTTCGTTTTCCATTACCGCCCCTCCCCCTGGGTTTCCCTATCTGAGGGAAAATCACCGCCTGCATAGACGCAGCGGACCAGATGCTCCCCCCCAATATCCGTAAGAGCGGGCGCCGCGGCAGTACACTGTTCCCCGGTATAATCACAACGGGTATGAAATTTACAACCTTTGGGAAGATTGGTGGGATCCGGCATAAGCCCCTTAATAGATTTAAGGCGCTTCACTTCCCGGGCAAGGCTGGGGATAGACCCCAAAAGCCCCTGGGTATAGGGGTGTTTTGCCTTTTTAAAAATATCCCTAAGGCTTCCATATTCCACAATTTCCCCAGCATAGATGATGGCCACATAATCGCAATTCTGGGCCACCACCCCCAAGTCGTGGGTGATGAGGAGCATGGATGTGTTGAGTTTGGTTTTGAGGGACCGGATCATCTCCAGCACCTGAGCCTGAATAGTAACATCCAAGGCCGTGGTGGGCTCATCGGCAATAAGGAGTTTTGGGTTGCAGGCCAGAGCGATGGCGATGATGACCCGCTGTTTCATCCCCCCTGAGAATTGGTGGGGGTATTCCCCCATCCGGTCGGCAGAGATCCCCACCATTTCCAGCATATTCCGGGCCATGGCCGCTGTTTCCCTGGGGGTAAGTTTATTATGGGTCCTGATGACCTCCATGATCTGTTCCCCCACGGTCATCACCGGATTAAGGCTGGTCATAGGGTCCTGGAAGATCATGGAAATCCGGTTGCCCCGTACCGCCCGCATCTTTATCTCGCCGAGGCGGAGCAGATCCTGACCCTCAAAAAACACCCGCCCGCCCAAGACCTCCCCGGGCGGGTGGGGGATAAGCCCCATGATACCCCGCGCCAGGGTTGTTTTGCCCGCGCCGGTTTCGCCCACCAAGCCCAGAGTATGCTTCTCCCGGAGGAAAAGGCTCACCCCGTTCAGGGCCTCTACAATTCCGTCATCGGTTACATACCGGATCACAAGGTCCTCTATCCGCAACAATTCCCGTTCTTCATCCATACCGCCGCCTCTTTAGGTTTTAAGCCGGGGATCCAAGGCGTCCCTAAGGCCGTCCCCCAATACATTGAGGGCTAAAATAGTCAGCATGATCCCAAGCCCAGGAATAACCGTGATATGCCAGCCGTCGCGGATATAGGAACGGGCGCCGGATAACATAGACCCCCATTCAGGAGTGGGCGGCTGAATTCCCAGGCCCAGGAAGGAAAGCCCCGCGATGGAAAGGATGGCCCCAGCAACCCCCAGGGTGGCCTGGACGATCAGCGGGGCCATAGAGTTGGGGATGATATACTTAAAGATGATCCGTAAATCCCCCGCCCCCAGCGCCCGGGCGGCTTCAATGTATTCCTGATCCTTAATGGTGAGCACCGAAGCCCTGATCGTCCGGGCAAAAGTGGGAATGTAGGCAATGGAAATGGCGATAAGCACATTAATCAGGCTCGTCCCCAAGGCCGCCACAATGGCGGTGGCTAAAAGCATGGAGGGAATCGCCAGTAGAACATCCATAAAACGCATGATTCCGTTATCAGCGATCTTGCCGTAATACCCCGCCAGCGCCCCAAGAATACCCCCCACCACGGTGGACATGATGATCGCCGCGGTCCCCATAAACAGGGAATACCGCACCGCCCAGAGCATACGCAAGAGGATGTTCCGTCCGAATTCATCCAGTCCAAAGGGATACCGGACGCTGGGCCCCTGGAGCCTCAATCTGAGGTTCTGTTTGATAACATAATCGTTGTAGACGCTCTGTTTACCCGCCGTATCAATGACGATGGTTCCCACCGCGATAAGGAGAAGGCCGAGGATGAAGGCCAGCCCCGCCAGGGCAAGTTTGTTTTTCTTTAAACGCCGCCATACTTCCCCCCAAAGGGATCGCTGCCGCTGAACCCCCGCGGCGGGGGCCCTTTCTTTTGTTTCCGTGACTTTAGCCCCATTACTCATAAGGATACCCTCAGCGCCCCGCTTTTATATTGGGATTTAATCCGGGGGTCCACAAAACCATAGATAATATCCACCGCCAGGTTGACGATGGAAAACATAACCGCCATAAAAATAACCGCACCAAGAACCATGGGAATATCCTTACGGGTGATAGAGTCCACCATGAGCCGGCCCAAACCGGGCCAGGAAAAGACGGTTTCCGTCAGCATGGCCCCTCCCAGGAGTTGGCCGAACTGAAGCCCTACGGCGGTAATGATGGGGATAAGGGCGTTTTTAAACATGTGCTTACGGGTAACTTCCTTTTCGGTTATCCCTTTTGACCGGGCGGTGAGGATGTAATCCTGGCGGATCACCTCCAACATGGAAGACCGGGTCATCCGTACCACCGTGGCGGCTACCCCGGTGCCCAGAGTTATAGCGGGAAGCACGATGCTCCGCAGGAGGGGGATGAATCCCGAACCCATCCCCTGGGAAGGGAGCCAGCCCAGTTTAAGGGCAAAGAGCAGGGAGAGAAGGAGGCCCAGCCAAAAGTTGGGCATGGAAACCCCCACAAGAGAAAGAACCACAGAAATATTATCCGCGACGGTATACTGCTTCTTGGCCGAAAGGATACCCACAGGAATGCCGATGATAAGTGCCACAATAATCCCCGCAAAGGCTAATATACAGGTATTCGGAAACTTATCCCAAACCTGGGACCAGACGCTGATCTTATTCCGGTAGGAAATTCCCAAGTCCCCCCTGCACATATTCTTGATATAATTGAAGTACCGTAGCAAAAGGGGATCGTTAAGCCCCAATTCCTCCCGTGTCTGGGCCAATGCCTCGGCAGTGGCCTGATCCCCCAGGATGATCGCCGCGGGATCCCCCGGCGTTAGATTCATAATAAAAAAGACAATAAAAGTAACCCCCAATAATACGGGGATCATCAATAAAAGTCTCTTTAAAATATATACCAACATGCAAAACGCTCCATAATCTACTACAATTACGTTTCAAAAACCACTTCTAACCGTCTATTTTACCTGTCAAAGAGAGTAATTTGCTGACAATTTCTTTTTATATCAGAGGCTTTCCCTCTGAATAGTTCACAGGAGCCGGGGAAGCTCCCCTATTTCCACTTGTACATATACACTTTATCCTTGTCTATGTCGCGCAGCCCTTTTAATATACTTAGACGATGGTTAACATCGTCAGCCGTTTTTTCGGTAAAAGGGACTTGCTTTTCCTGGATAAGCCTATGATTGATCGCAAGTTCATTTTTTCCTGCAAGATTCTGAAGCCGGCAGGCAAGATTTATACCATAACCTACATAGTCACGGTACATAAGGCCGGACGCCTCGGCGGATATTTCGTATTTAAAAACTCTTTCAAGCACTAAGGCGCCTGCAACCCCCAGGCTGGGGCAATCCTTAAAGAGAGCTTCCTCTGAAAAAACCGCGAATTCCGAGAAAACGTCAACGGCCGCGTTGAGGCAGGATTCATCGGCCTGATCCCAGATAACGATAGCGCCGTCTCCTTCCAATTTATAATAAGAACAGTTATACCCTAGCTGATTTACACAGGAGAGAAAATTGGAAGTAAACTCCTTGATCAGGGCAAAGACCGTATTCTCGTCATTCTCTCGGAGGAAGGTACTAAAATTCCGCACATCAATAACCAGAATTAGAGCGCCTTCTTTTGTTTCTCCAAGATAATTACCGGTAAATATATCCACCGGCATTTTCTTTAGAGCTTGTATAGCAGATTCGTCTAAATCTACCGATCTATACGACAATTTCAAAGTATCTGTATCCAACTCACCCATAACTGGTATTATAATGCTTTCAAATATAGAATGTAAACCTCACATTTGAAGAAAATGTCAAAATTGAAGTGTTTTTTTGTTACTGTCCAATCTGTTCAAAATGGTTATAAATAAGGCTAATAAGAAGTTGCGGGGCTTCGCCTTTTATGCGTTTTTATGCGGCATACTGTATATTAATTGTACGAAAATACAGCAAAGTCCCACAGGCATTCCGCTTCTTTCAGATCACTCCCATTCGATAGTGGCAGGGGGCTTGCTGGAAATATCGTAGGTAACACGGCCTATGTCCCTGACCGTATTGGTGATAAGGGTAGATATCTCCAGCAGATCGCGTGAGGGGAAGGGGTAGACATCCGCGGTCATACCATCGGCGCTGGTGATAGCGCGCAGGGCGAGGACCCAGCCGTATTTGCGCTCGTCCCCGGCTACGCCGACGGAGCGTATAGGCAGGAGCACGGCAAAAGCCTGCCATATTTCATCGTAGAGGCTGCGTCCGTGCGCGGAACGGCGTTTTTTCAGCTCGTCAATAAAGACAGCGTCCGCTTCCCTTAGTATAGCGCACTTTTCGCGGGTAACTTCGCCGGGGATGCGTACCGCAAGGCCCGGTCCGGGAAAGGGGTGGCGGCGGACAACTTCTTCGTCCACCCCCAGGATGCTGCCCAACACGCGCACTTCATCCTTGTAGAGCCGGTCGAGCGGCTCTACAATACGGCCGGCCTTACGTTTGGCATCCACGAGAGGGCTTCCTACATTATGATGGCTCTTGATAAGGCGGGCCTTCTTGCCTATACCTTTGCCGCTTTCGATAAGGTCTGTATAGAGCGTGCCCTGGGCAAGAAAACAGGTTTCAGGGAGGCCGAGCCGCGCTACCTCACGTTCCTGTATGCTGATAAACAGATCGCCTATAACCTTACGCTTGGCCTCGGGGTCTTCAAGCCCTTTGAGCGCGTCAAGGAATTCCGTTTCCGCGTGTATTATATGAAGATGCTCCGCGCCCAGGCGCTCAAGCGCGGTTTTTACGGTTTCAGTCTCGTTCTTACGCATAAGGCCGGTATCCATATACATAAGATGAACCTGATCCGCGGGCAAGGTCTTGAGGAGCAAGGCCCCGGCAACGGTAGAATCCACACCGCCTGAAATAAGGAGCAATACCGGATTGGCCCCTATCCGCTTAAAAAGGGAATCCTTCAGCCCCTCCATGTACTGTTCCATGGTCCATTCGCGCTTACAGCCGCAAACCCCAAAGACAAACGCGGCAAGTATCTCCATACCCCGTTCGCAGTGCGTTACCTCCGGGTGAAATTGCAGGCCGAACCAGGGTTCCTCCTCATGGATCACTACCGCGGAATAACCGGAAACGCTTGTCCCGTATTCACGGAAACCGTCCGCAAGCCTTGTAAGAGTGTCGCCGTGGCTCATCCACGCGGTAAAAGAACAGTCTCTGTATTCTGCCGGAACGCTGTCGGATACCGGAGGATTATCCGTTTTAGCGGCGGCGGAAAAACCCTCGGTTATATCTTGCAGAGAAACCGCCTTATCAAAACCGGCCAGGAACCGTTGCGTTTTTTCAGCGTTTCCGGCATGACCGCCGGACCTTCCCGCTTCCTGCTCCGTACACGGGGGGACCGCCCTTATCTTAACGCCTATGGCCCCGTACTCCCGTTTGGGGAGGGGATCCACACAGCCGCCCTGATCCCAGGTCATGCGCTGGAGGCCGTAGCATATTCCCAGGAGGGGGATGCCTAAACGGTAGACCCTGGGGTCAGGGGCGGCGCCCGCTTCGGTATAGACTGATTCGGGAGAACCTGAAAGGATGACGCCGCGTATTCCGCCCCCGGTGCGGCCGCCTGTATCGGTCAAAGTTTTGCCCGAAAGCAATTCTTCGCTCAGGGGGCTGTCTCCGGGTATAATCTCGGAGTAAACCCCCAGTTCGCGGATACGCCGGCCTATAAGCTGGGTGGTCTGGCTTCCAAAGTCAAGGATGAGTATGGTATCCAAATTAAAACGCAACCTCCCCTCCCATGTAATACGCATCAATCCATTCCGCCGGATCAAGGGTTATTTCCGCTGATCCATTGGTAAAATTGATCGCTCTTAGTGAATACGCCGCGGTAAAAAAACCTTTCCACATATACAAGTAATACCGCCCGCTGCCGGTCCAGCGCTCCCAGGTCTTTGTATCGAGCAGCACGATTCTGCCAGGGGTTTCCCCGCCGGATATGGACAGTTCCGCATAAGCCGCCGCGCTTTTAAAGCAAGCCTCCTCGGAGCCGCCCTTTACACTGACCAGCAGCATATATTTACCGTCCTTGGGAAAGCCGCTTATGATGACGCCGCCGCCCGCGTTGATATCATCGCGGTCATCATCGCTCAGGTGAAGGGCTTCTACCAAATTGAGCTTGTCGGCTTTAACGGTAACATCCTCGAAGCGTTCGGATTTAAGGAGAGTGCCATTTATATAGTAATTTATGGAAAACGAGTAGGTTCCGGGATCAAGGGTGATGCCGCCCGCAAGGGCTTTCTCCGGGAAAAACCTTGACATCCGCGTATCATAGCCTTTCATTTCATTTTTCAGTTCCTTGGCAATCATCCTTAATTGAGCCCGCCGGGACACGCCGCTAAACGCATAGACAAGGCCCTTTCCCATAGTTTTACCCATTCCGCCGGTAACGCCTACTACCAAATCCGGTATCAGCGTCAGCAGGGCTTTCATGTTGGCGAGGGCTTCGATCCTTTCCTGCCGCCTTCTGATCATCTCCGAGCTTATTTTGCCTATATCCTCAAGCATGGCAAGCCTAAAGCGTTTTCCGTCATCAAACACCACTTCCACGTTATCTACAAGGGAGGAACGTTCCCTTATGGCAAGATTGATGTGGGAATTATTGCCCGCTTTATCAAAATCATAACTGCCCATATCCTTCTCCCCAAACAGGTATTCCGCTACCGCCGCCTCATAGCCGTTATTTTCGGCCACTTTATAGGGGGTCAGTCCAAGAAAGCCCAGAACGTTCAGGCGCGCCTTTCCTTCGGGGATGTTCAGCTCTTCGCAGCGGTTTCCGTCCAAAACAAGCGGCGCGGGTATGGCATGACGGTAAACTTCAGGAGCGGCGGCAAAGGCATTGGCTATTTCTTCCGCCTCGATACGCGCGTCGTCAAATTTACCATCGGCGCGGTAGAAGAGAAGCCCCAGATACCGCGCAAGGGCCGAATTTGAAAAGTTAAATTCACTGCCCGCTATCCAATCCTTCATACGCTCAAGTATCTTTGTCTTCTGCGCCGCGTAGGTATCCGAAAGATACGGCAATTTCTCGTTCATCCGCCTGATTTCTACAAGCCCGTTCTCCAAATCCCCTTGATGGTAATAATTCAGGGCGGCAAACAGGTTGGAATAAATATTTTCAAAATCCTCGCCGTTATATGCACGTTTGCCGGCATCCTTTGAAAGATATGATGTAAATTCATCGCTGAAATCTTTTGTATAGGCCTCTTCGATTAAACGATCCGCTTCTTCCAGATTGGCGGAAGATTCCCTGTACCGGCCCGCGTAGTGTTCAAGCATACCCTTGTCAAGCATATACATGACGGCGTTTTTTTCAGGGTACAAGATACTCCGCGCCTTATCTACCTGGGTTATCGCCTGCTCATACCTGCCGGTAAAAACAGCGCCCTCAAGCTCAAGGTAATCCTGTTTCGGCGCGGACGCGCAGGACAAAAGAAAAAAAACAAGTCCTAAAATCGCTGTATACTTGTGCATAATTTATCCCCCCCTTTTTAATGCGGCCCTATTTTGTCCACGGGCTCTTTCTGATGATGGTTTCCTTGCGGTCGTAGCCTACCGATACAATGTCTATGGGGGTTTCGCAGAAACGTTCAATAAACTTGATGTATTCCATAGCCTCCAGCGGGAATTCCTCGTAGGTAAGGGCATTGGAAAGGGATTTTTTCCAGCCGGGGAAGGTCCTCAGCACCGGTTTGGCGTTGTTAAGCGCCTCGATAGACGCGGGGAAAGTTTCGACCATCTTATCGCCGATACGGTAAGCGATACACGCCTTTACTTCATCCAGGGTATCGTAGACATCAAGATGGGTCATAACCAGGGAATCGATTGAATTGGTAAGGCAGGCATAGCGCAATGCGACAAGATCGAGGTAGCCGCAGCGTCGGGGCCTGCCGGTGGTAACGCCGTATTCGCGGCCTGTATCACGGACAAACCTGCACAGTTCATCCTCGGAATCGGTATCGAACTCGCTGGGGAAGGGGCCGTTTCCTACGCGGGTGGAATAAGCCTTAAAGACCCCCAGCACCTTGTCGAGGGCGCGCGGACCAACGCAGCCGCCTATAGCGGCGCCTGCCGCACAGGACATACCGCTTGATACATAAGGATAGGTACCCAAGTCCAGGTCGAGGAGGGTTCCCTGAGCGCCCTCAAAGAGTATCTGGGAATTCTTGCGGTGAACAAGGTATGTTGAAAGATCGATGGACATATCGAGGAGCCTTTCGGCATACGGCGCGAGGAATTCACGGTCGGCGGTTTCCAATTCATCAAGTTTATCCTTCCAGGAAAGATCGGCAATGCGTATGCCTTCGCGTTCGCTCTTCATGGAATAGGTAATCCCTATGCCCTGTCCGGTTGTGCCTATGGGTTTCTTCCGTTCCGCGTCCCTTTTCTTGTCAATATCAATGGAACGGGGCAGCACGATGTGGGCCCGGTCCGAGATAAACACCCTGCCGGTTGTATCTATGCCCCGGTTGTTGAGCATGGCAAGTTCCTTAAAGAAGGAAGCCGGATCTATAACCATGCCCGCCCCCAATATAACCATCTTGTCGGGGTATAGTATACCGGAGGGTATGAGGTGCAAGGCGTACTCCTCATTACCTATAACGATGGTATGCCCTGCGTTCGCTCCGCCGGAAAACCGGACAATGATCTGCGCTTCGTTTGCAAGATAATCCACAATCTTGCCCTTACCCTCATCGCCCCACTGGGCGCCTATAACGACTACCTTCATGAATATTCCTTTTGATAACAAATTACATACGGCGGCTTCCGCCCGCTTTCTCCGCAGGGTAGGAAAACCGAGGCCAAGGTTACAGTTCCCTATACTTAGAATACTTGAATTCCGCCCTTCGTGCAATACGAGGTTCCTGGCAGACAGCGGTTTTACTTTTGAGTCCCCTCCGAAAAGTCCGCAAAGTGTGATATAATAAAAACAGCGGGGAAATATGTTTCAGAAAAGCATAGTGCAAGAAGATATGTTCAAGCCGGCATCCT
>JAISQR010000168.1 GCA_031274035.1 Treponema sp.
GCAGTTGAAGGATTTCATCCGCAGGGAAGTGGATGTGAATACCGCGGAGCTCAAGCGGCAGCAAATCCAAATTTTGACTGATGCCGGTGTTTGGAAAGGCAACTGATCCGTGGTGATAGGAGGGGGAAACAGTCCGGTGACCTTGTGTTTCCTCCTCCCCCTGTTTTGGTAAAAGAGGAGTAATGATGACTACCGTATGTAAAACACGCTGGTGGACAACAGAGAGGAAGAAAAGCCTGGTGGCGTATGTGTATATCGCTCCGTTTTATATTTTATTTATCGTTTTTGGTCTGTTTCCTATGCTTGCCGGTTTTGCCATCAGCTTCTTCCGATGGGATGGTCTTTCATCCATGCGTTTTCTGGGTATTGAAAACTATATCAACTTGATTAAGGACCCGCTTTTTGTTAAAGCGCTGGGCAACACCCTTTTTATGGGCATCATCGCCCATATCCCTATTCTGGGAGGCGGGTTGGTACTTGCCTATATATTAAATTCAAAATTGACAGGATTTAAAAACATATTCAAAACAATTTATTTTATGCCTATGGTTACCAGCTCAGTGGCAATCGGCATTATTTTTCAGTGCCTATTTGGTTTTAACTATGGATTTATCAATTTTTTTGTGCGCCTTTTGGGTGAGAAACCTCTTAACTGGCTGGGGGGCGATGGTTCATTGATTAAAGCCGCGGTGATTATCATGTTTGCCTGGCAGTGGATTGGCTGGAATATGGTGATATATCTTGCCGGTATGCAGGGTATCAGCTATGACATATACGAGGCGGCCATCATCGATGGAGCAAACCATATCAGTATATTCGGACGGATTACCATTCCGCTTCTCAAACCGATTATTCTTTTCACCATGATACAATCGAGTATCGGTATGTTCAACCTTTTCACCGAACCATTCATTCTGACCAATTCAAGTTGGGGGGGTGGACAAAACAACGGCGGACTGACATTGATGATGTATCTCCTTAACAAGGCGCCTCAAGGCGGCAACCTCTATGGTTATGCCTCGGCCTGCGCATACGTGATAACCGTACTTATCATTATATTTTCGGTATCCCTGAACAAGTTCTTTGAAGAAAAGGATTAAGGAGGTAAATGATGACACGATTTCTTCTGACGTTTCTGGGAATTATCATACTGTTCATTGTGTTTGGCCGTTTCTTTATGATATGGAAGAAGATAGCGCTTTATACGATTTTGATACTACTGGCAGGTATGATGGCACTCCCTTTCTATATGATGTTTGTCTACTCAACGCTTTCAACTACTCAGATATATTCGTATCCGCCCATCGTATGGTTTGGACGGAATGTGATAAATAATCTGGCGTCGATGAACAAGATCGTAAACTTCGCGCAGTCATTCGTAAACAGCCTGGTTGTTACGGTAAGCAGTGTAGTATTGGTATTACTTTTCTGTTCTATGGGCGGGTATGCATTCGCCATGCATGATTTTAAATACAAGAAACAGCTTTTTGCCGTTTTGCTGTTTACCATGATGGTACCCTGGACCGCCGGTGTGATTCCCTGGTTTTGGATGATGTCGAAGTTTGGATGGATAAACTCGTTTAATGCCCTGATTATTCCCGGCGCGGCAAATGCTTTCGGTATATTCTGGATGCGGCAGTATTGTTCCAGGAATGTGCCCCAGTCAATTTTGGATGCGGCGCGCATTGACGGTTGCAGCGAGTGGACGATTTTTTTCCGGGTAGTATCCCCGGTAATTTTGCCGGCCTACGCTTCATTGGGTATTATGCAGTTTGTCAATGTGTGGAATTCCTTCATGCAGCCACTTTTGATTTTGCGGCAGAAGACGAGGCTCACCTTGCCGCTGATGCTGCGTACCATGGTATCCGATCGGGGGACTGACTACGGTGCAATGATGCTGGCCTCTACCTGTGCAGTGTTACCGCTTTTGGTGGTATTCCTGATAGCGTCAAAATATTTTATGTCCGGCCTGACCGCCGGGGCAATCAAAGAATAGTTCCTCCAAGATACCGCTTTTTGGGGACACACACTAAGGAGTTTTTATGGAAAAAATTTTACAAGGGGACAAAATACTGCTGGGGACCTGCTATTACCCCGAACATTGGGACGAGGGTCTGTGGAAGGACGATCTGGCGCGGATGAAGCAAAACGGGATTGTCGCGATCCGGATTGCCGAATTTGCCTGGAATAAATTTGAGCCCACCGAGGGGAACTACAGTTTTGACTTCTTTGACCGGTTCCTGGAAACCGCGAAAGAGGCCGATATGAGCGTCATCTTCTGTACCCCCACCGCCACGCCTCCGGCATGGCTTACCCATCAGTACCCGGAGGTGCTCAACGCCCGCATGGACGGGACCCTGCTCAGGCACGGGGCCCGGCGGCATTACAACTACAATTCCCCGGTGTACCGGCGTTTTACAGAAAAGATCGTTGAGAAGATCGCCGCCCATTACGGGCCCCACCCGGCGATCATAGGCTGGCAGATCGACAACGAGGTCAACTGCGAAACCGACGAATTCTATTCCGAAAGCGACACGGTGGCGTTCCGGGAATTCCTCAAAGACAGCTACGGCAGCCTGGACGCCCTGAACGACGCCTGGGGGACGGTGTTCTGGAATCAAACCTACACCACTTGGGCCGAGGTCTACGTTCCCCGGCCGACGGTCAGCGATTCGGTGAATCCCCACGAGGTATTGGACTACATCCGTTTTGTGTCCCACAGCGCCCGCCGCTTCGTAAAATTGCAGAGCGATATTATCCGTACCTACAAAAAGGCCGGGGACTTCATTACCACAAATGGTATGTTTTCCAGTCTTGATAATCACCTTATGGCCGAAGAAAGCCTGGACTTTTATACATACGATTCTTATCCCAACTTTGCCTACTGTCTTTGGGCCAACATGGTTCAGAAGGAAGGACTCAAGGATCGGGAATGGAGCCGGAATCTGGCCGAGGTACGTTCCATTTCCCCAAT
>JAISQR010000396.1 GCA_031274035.1 Treponema sp.
AAAATTCCGATTAACGGGGCTCCGCGAACCGGAGGTTCGATGGGAGTTTGCAAGGTATAAATTTGCAATAAATTGCAAATTTATACGATTTTTGGGCAAAGCCCCACAAACTCCTAGCCTTAACCCAGAATATCCACCTGGTTCCCCAAATTTGGGTCGGTAATGACTGTAGCAGAATCCAGCAATTTCATCAGGGCGGCGGCTTGCTCCTCCGCGCCCTGGAGTGCCATTGCCTGAACCTTAACCGCCGCTTCCTGCTGCACCATCCCTACAGATACATTTTCGATACTCATACTTTATAATATACAACCTGGAGGGGGAAATGGAAAGGAAGAATTTGCTGTTATCAGCATTTTTTCCGCCTACATGTAACGCGGCTTCTTTGTTTCCTGTCTCCTGAATCCTGATCTCTATTTATTATGCCATGCCCTTACAATTCCACCGGCTTTTTGGTATGTATTATATCCATGATGAACTACGATTTTGAGACTATCATCCCCCGTTACGGCAAAGGTTCGGGCAAATGGGATGAGATGCGGCGTATAAATCCATCGGTAGAAGACGGGATTATTCCCTTCTCGGTTGCGGATATGGAACTGAGAAACGCCCCGGAAATTATCGAGGGTCTTAGGAAATTTCTTTCGGAAAACATTCTAGGTTATGCCGGTACAACGACGGCCTACTACAGCGCCGTCTGTTCATGGATGAAGAGGCGGCATAACTGGGAAATACAGCCGGAATGGATTGTAGAGAACAAGGGGGTTGTCGAGGGTTTCTTTACGTCGATCAACACATTCACCCGCGAGGACGAAGGCGTCATACTGATGACGCCGGTTTACTATCCTATGAATGGGGGAATATCACGAAACCGGCGGAGATTGGTTGAAAATAAGCTGATATACCGATCCGGCCGCTACGA
Organism: Treponema sp.; assembly: GCA_031274035.1. GTDB lineage: Bacteria > Spirochaetota > Spirochaetia > Treponematales > Breznakiellaceae > JAISNI01. The sequence continues at coordinate 920 of JAISQR010000396.1, forward strand.
GATTGATTTTGAAGATCTCGAAACCAAGGCGCGGGATCCGAATACCAGGATGCTCCTCCTCTGTAGCCCGCACAATCCCGTAGGGCGTGTATGGAAACTGGAAGAACTTACCCGTATAGGCCGTATCTGTATAGACAACAATGTATTGGTGGTGTCCGACGAGATTCACTTTGATCTTATCATGCCCGGCTACCGGCATACCGTATTTGCTTCTATTTCCGATGAATTTGCCGAACATTCGGTGATACATACCGCGCCGAGCAAGACTTTCAATCTGGCAGGGCTTCAGACTTCCAATACCATCATCCCCAACCCCAAGCTCAGGGATATTTACCGCCAGGAAATGATGAGGCACATGGCGCCCCGCTGTAATATTCTGGGGTACGAAGCCTGCCGGCTTGCCTATGAATACGGCGAAGACTGGCTTGAACAGGCGCTTGCCCTGATAGATACAAACAAAAAACTTGTAAAGGAATTCCTAAACCGGGAATTTCCCCTGATAAAGGTTATCGAGATGGAAGGGTCCTACCTTTTATGGCTGGATTTTAACCCGCTCGGTATAGAGTACCGCGAGTTGGAACGCATCATGCGTATGGAAGCCCGGCTCTTCTTTGACGAGGGCCATATTTTCGGCAAGGCAGGACAGGGCTTTGAACGCTGGAACCTGGCCTGTCCCACGCGCTCTATTCAGGAGGGTCTGGACAGGCTAAAGGCGGTTTTGGCTAAAAAGGGATGGGCGGTTTAATTAATTGATCAATGATGATTTCCCAAAACCAACCAAGTTTTGGGAAAGGCTCCAATATTTGGAGAAATTTTAGGAATTATTCTTTTCCCCTGTCTTGCCGAAATATGAAAAAAATGATACATATAGATAGTGTTTTTAAAATATAAATGTTAAAAACACTATCTATATGTAACCTTAGATTTAGCTGGAGCTATTTTTCCGCCGGTAGCCTTCCTGGAATATCCTGGTTTTTTAATTTTGCTCAAATTATGGATGGATTTTATGGCAAAGCAAATATTAGTGGTGGATGATAATATTTCAAGCCTCAAGCAGATCGGGGCGCAGCTTACCCCGCATTACGAGGTCTCCCTTGCTAAATCAGGAACCCTGGCCCTGCAAATATGCAAACAGGAAAAACCCGATCTTATCCTTCTGGATATCGAGATGCCGGGTATGGACGGCTTTGAGACCATAAAACAACTCAAGGATGATCCCGATCTTAGTCCCATACCGGTTATTTTCCTAACCGGCAATCAGGATACGGCCACCGAGCTTAGGGCGCTTGAGTCCGGGGCTATGGATTTTATCACTAAGCCCGCCAATAAGGATATCCTGCTCCACCGGCTTGAACTCCACATCCAGTTTGCCGCATATCAAACATCCCTGGAAAATACCGTGAAGGAACTGGAAAACAGCATCGTTACCTCCTTTGCGGAGTTGGTTGAATGTAAGGATGACAATGTGGGCGGCCATGTAATGCGGACCGGAAAATGTGCGGAGATTATTGGCAAGGAACTGCTGGCAAGGGGGACCTTTGGAGATGAACTTACCGAAACGAATCTGGACATGATCGTCCGTGCTACACCTTTCCACGATGTAGGCAAAGTCGGCATCAGTGATATTTTTCTGCTTAAGCCGGGGAAGCTCACAGAAGAAGAGTATGATGAGGTAAAGAAACATACTATCATAGGGGCCCAGTTTTTGGAAAAAATTTATGAACGTACCCCTGAACAGGATTACCTCAAATATGCGATTCTCATTGCCAAGTCGCACCATGAACGGTACAACGGTACAGGTTACCCCGAATGCCTCGTAGGGGACGCTATACCGCTCTGCGCAAGGCTTATCTCGGTGGCGAATATGTATGACTCCTGTATGACCGACCGTGTTTTCCGCAAGGCTCCGGGACACGATGAGGCTTGCAGGCTCATTGTTGCGGAGAGAGGCCGTGCTTTTGACCCGCGGATCGTAGACGCATTTGAATCTGTCAGGGATGCATTGGCGTCTATGAATGTAAAATCGCTGCCGGTGGTGAATGTTCCTAAAAGAGGGCTGCGGCATGAATAAAATACTGGTGGTGGACGACAACCTCTCCAGCCTCAAGCAGATCGGGGCGCAGCTTTCGGAAAATTATGATGTCTCCCTTGCCAAATCCGGCGCCCTGGCATTGCATATCTGTATGCGGGAAAAACCGGATCTTATCCTGCTGGACATTGAAATGCCGGATATGGACGGCTTTGAGACCATAAAACGGCTCAGGCTGAACCGCTATTTGGGAAGTATTCCCGTCATTTTCCTTACCGGGAACCACGATACCGAAACCGAGGTACGCGGCCTGCAATCGGGCGCGCGTGATTTTATTACCAAACCAGTAGAGAAGAGCATCCTTCTCCACCGGATAGAGCTGCATCTGCGGTTTTCCTCCTACCAGTCCCAATTGGAAAGTACGGTAGCAAAATTATCGGACAGCGTTGCCCTTTCCTTTGCGGAACTTATTGAATGCCGGGATGAAAATACCGGCGAGCATGTGGTCCGTACCAGTAAGTACGTAGGGATGCTGGGCCGAAGGCTCATTGAGATGGGTTCGTTTTCCGATGAACTTACCGCTATGGATTTGAATATGATGGTCAGGGCCGCTCCCTTCCATGACATAGGGAAAATAGCCGTCAGCGACCGGGTGCTTCTTAAACCCGACCGCCTGGACGATGATGAATATACCGACATGAAGCGGCATACCATCATCGGTGAGGAGATTTTGGAGAACATGCTTGCCCGCACCCCTACCCAGCACTATCTGCACTACGCAAAGCAGATCGCAGGCTCCCACCATGAGCGCTTTGACGGAAGGGGTTATCCGCGGGGGCTTAAAGGGGACGAGATTCCCCTCTGCGGACGCATTATGGCCGTGGCGGATGTATACGACGCCCTGGTTGCCGACAGGGTATACCGCCGGGGCATGAAACACACCCAGGCCTGTAGTATCATTACCGGCGGAAAGGATAATATGTTCGACGGCCGGATTGTAGACGCCTTTGAGTCGATCCATGAAGAATTGGCCGCTACAGCCCGTAACTTAGCAGATTCTGCCAAGAGTTTGTGAAGTTTTGCCCCAAAATAGTATCAATATTACAAATTCTGAAAGGGCCAAAACCTGGTCTTTGGTGTATAAATATCAAATTTAATTTACGGAGGATACGGATATGATTAAAATGTTTACCGCTTTTACGGAAGAGATTGACGATGTAGACGCCGCGGTATCGGAGCTTTTAGCGCAGTTGGATATGGATCACAAGGGCCTTAAAAATTCCCTGGGAATTGTACACTGTTACAGTGATTTTCTCGACAGCGGAGTTATCAAGGCCCTCTATGAAAAGCTGTCCTTTGATATAGTGGGGACTACCACCTTCAGCCTGTCGGCGCAGGGGATTATGAGCCAGACAGGGCTGATTCTGACGGTATTGACCAGTGATACGGTGTCTTTTACTACTGGGGTATCCGCCCCGGTGGTGGATACGGTGGATGATCCGGTAACGGAACTTTACAAAAACCTTACCGCCGGCCTCCCTCAAAAACCGGCCATGTTTTTACCCTTTGTTCCCTTTATGAAAAATGTCGGGGGGGATGAATTTATCGAAAAAATCGATTCCCTTTCCGGGGGCGTCCCCTCTTTCGGCACCCTTGCCATTTCCAACGAGCCCGATCTCAGCAGGAGTTATACGATCCGCAACGGCGGGTATTACCCCGGCTCTCTGGTTTTGGCTGCCCTGACCGGCGATGTAGACCCGGTGTTCCTCTCCGCGTCGGTTACCGATGATAATATCCTCAAGCAGAAGGCGGTGGTAACCGGATCGAACCGGAACATTTTACAGAGCGTCAATAACATGCCTGCGGTAAAATATCTGGAAACCCTGGGTCTCGCCAAAAACGGCGATATTGCCGGGTTGGAGTCCATGCCTTTTATCGTGTACCTGGAGGACGGGTCCCGGCTTATCCGGGCCTGCATCGGCGCCACCGAAGACGGCGGGGTGATCCTCTGCGGGGCGGTGCCGGTTAATTCCACCCTGGCCCTGGCCACTATGGGGCTTGAGGATGTGGTGAATTCCACCGGAGATCTGGCGGTCGAAGCTCTGAAAAAGGCGGCGGGCCGGGGTATACTGATGTACTCCTGCGCGGCCCGGTATTGGGCCCAGGGCGTGCAGATTACGGCGGAAGAGGAAAAGATAGAGGAAAAAATCGGGGATGCGGCGCCCTATCATTTTGTCTATTCCGGCGGCGAGATATTCCCGGAGTTTCTCAGCAGCGGCAAGGTAGTAAACCACCTCCAAAATGATTCTCTAATTATCTGCATTCTTTAAGGAGCCCTACAATGCCGGATGAAGTACAGGCCCTGCGGGACGAAAACGCCGCATTACAGATCCAACTAAAAAAACTCAACCGCCAGCTTACTGTCCAGCAGAATACCCTGCTCCGTTTTGAAAAGGTATCCGCCACCAAGGACCGTCTGGCTTCAGCACTGCGGGCGGAACAATCCAAGCAGGAAAAATTTATGAATATGATGCTGGAAAACAGTTCCAACATCATCATCCTCCTGGACGGAGAAGGCCGTTTTGCCTATTGTACCAATACTTTTCTTAAAATAACAAAAATTCAGAACTTCGGACTTATCGACGGACTGCACTTTTCAGAAGTTTTTGAATACTACCGTAACGATACTTTTTCAGAGCATGTCGAAACCTATATCAGCCAAGCCATCGGCGAACAGAAAACCATCTGGGCCGAGGAAATCCTTGACCTCAGCGGCAGCGGTGAACCTCGGATTTATACCACCAATACTACCGCCATGCGGGATGAAACAGGCAACGTAGAGGGGATTATGCTCCTTTTCCACGATGTAACCGAAACCCTCCGCGCCAAGGAAGCAGCGGAGGCGGCATCCAAGGCAAAAAGCGACTTCCTGGCTACCATGAGTCATGAAATCCGCACCCCCCTTAATGCGATCATCGGCCTTTCGGAGATACAATTGCAAAATGAACTTCCCGAAGACACCCGCGCGGATCTGGAAAAGATATACAATTCAGGTTCCACCCTTTTGGGAATCATCAACGACATTCTGGATATCTCTAAGATTGAGGCCGGCAGCTTTGAACTTATTCCGGTTGATTACGATACCCCAAGCCTTATCAATGATACAATACAGTTAAATGTCGTAAGGATTGGTTCCAAGCCTATTGTCTTTAAATTGAATATTGACGATACCCTGCCGGCTCGTCTCTTTGGCGATGAATTGCGGGTCAAGCAGATTTTAAACAATATCCTCTCCAATGCCTTCAAGTATACCCGTGAGGGAACGGTAACGCTTCAGATCCGTTGGGAAAAGCGGGAAGAAATCGCCGTTTTTATCTTCACCATAACCGACACCGGTCAAGGCATCAAAAAAGAAGACGCAAGCAAGCTCTTTTCGGAATACAGTCAGTTGAATACCAAGGCGAACCGCAAGATAGAGGGGACTGGGCTAGGGCTTTCCATCACCAAGAAATTGGTGGAAATGATGAATGGAATCATTAGTGTGGAGAGTGAATACGGCAAAGGAAGTTCCTTTACTGTTCAGATATGCCAGGCTATTGTTGATGAAAGGCCCATCGGAGCGGAAGTGGCGGACAATCTCAAGTCCTTCCGGTTTATTGAAACCCGGCGTACCCGCAGTAAAAATCTGGTACGGACCCATATGCCTTACGGGAAAGTGTTGGTGGTGGATGATGTACCTACAAACCTGGATGTGGCACGAGGGCTTATGCTGCCCTACGGCCTCACCATAGACTGCGTGTTGAGCGGAAAGGAAGCGATTGAAAATATCCGCTCGGAATCGACAAAGTACGACGCTATATTCATGGATCATATGATGCCCGAAATGGATGGTATAGAGGCGGCTAGGATTATCCGTAACGATATCTGCACAGAATATGCAAAAACAGTGCCGATAATCGCATTAACGGCAAATGCTCTGGCCGGAAATGAGGAAATGTTCCTTTCCGCGGGATTTAACGCATTCATCGCGAAACCTATTGATATTATGCGGTTGGATGTTATTTTGAATCAGTGGGTGCGGGATAAACAGAACGAGGAAACTCTCTGGAAGGCGGAGCAGGACAATACGGCGAAGGCCGAAACTGAGGATGCCGGCCCCGCCGCCGGCATTTTGGATGGCGCGGAAATCGAAGGCATAGATCTTAAGGCGGGGATAAAACGCTACGAGGGGGAGACGGTCTATCTCCAGATACTCCGTTCCTATACGGTACATACCCCGGAACTGCTGGGAAAACTGCGCTCCCTTTCCCGTGAGACCCTGCCGGAATACGCGATAACGGTACATGGTCTTAAAGGTTCAAGCTACGGCATCTGCGCCGGAACAATAGGCAAACAGGCGGAAGAGCTGGAACATGCGGCCAAGGCAGGGAACTACGAAAAGGTAAGCGGGGAAAATGCGGCATTTATCGCCAAGGTGGAAGCGGCTCTGGCCGCTCTTGAGGAACTATTGCAGGATGCCGCGGAGAGCGGTCCGGCGAAACAGAAGGCCCCGGCGCCGGATAAGGTACTCCTCGAAAAATTGCTGGATGCCAGTAAACGCTTTAAGCCCGCAATAATGGAAGAGGTTTTAACGGAGATTGAAGGCTATGAGTATGAATCAGGGGAAGATCTGGTTGCGTGGCTGCGGGAACAGTTGGACAATCTGGAATACGACGCTATACGGGAACGGCTGGAAACCGCGGATGCTTCTTAAAGAGTACCATGCCGCCAAAGAATAGACTTCGTAACTACTCAGGACTGATGCGGGGATAGCGGAAATCGGTGGAATGGAGGGGCCGCCCCGAAATGAGCCGATTGGAGCGAAAGGGGCGGATCTCCTTTGTGAGGGACCCACAGGGTCCCCAAGCACTTGAGAACAAGAAGAATATATGAAAGTGAGGGAAACTATGGCGATGGATATACTTGAAGCTCCATTTATGCAGGAACTCATCAGGACATGCGGCAGCATGTACCGTCTGGGTTGGAACGAACGGAACGGCGGCAATATCAGTATGATCATTGATGAGGGGGAATTTGCTTTCCTTGGCAATCTCCCCATACTCCGCAATTTCAGCATCAGCTTCGACGCAAAGGATGTTGCGGGGCGCTTCCTCGCGGTTACCCGCGGCGGAAGTTACTTTAGAAATGTAGAGATCGATCCTGCTCATAATCTGGGAATCCTCAGAATTAGCGATGATGGAAAAAGTGCGGGCCTTCTTTGGGGCTTTACCGGCGAAGGGCAGCCTACCTCGGAACTTTCCGCACATATCCGCAGCCATACCGCCAGACTCAGGCAGGATCCCCATCATCAGGTTGTTACCCACTGCCATGCTACCAATACGGTAGCCATGACTTACATACATGAACTTTCCGATAAAGCCTTTTCCCACACCCTCTGGCAGATGGAGTCGGAATGTATTGTGGTGTTTCCAGAGGGGGTTGGGGTTCTTCCCTGGATGATCCAGGGAAGCGACGAAATCGGTAAGGCGACGGCCGCAAAGATGGAAAGCTACCGTGTCTGTATCTGGGCACAGCACGGCGTCTTTGCCGCAGGAGGCAGTCTGGACGAAGCGTTCGGGCTGCTTGAAACCGTAGAAAAGGCCGCGACAATCTACATAAAGATAGGGAGGGGCGGCATTATGAACACTATCCGCGATCATGAGCTTAAATCCCTGGCGGAGGCATTCAAGGTAAATTACCGCAAGGATTTTCTTTCCCTGTAGTACAAATTCCGAATACTGCGAAGAGCACAGCAGCCTGTTAATCGCCGTTTATCCTCTTACCATTGTTTTGTTGATCGTCAATATATAATGGTTATTATAGATTATTCTTTCTCTTTTTATAAGGTTGGGTTATACTGCATCTTTGCAGGCTTGTCATTATTTACTATTAATAACATAATCTCTTGTATAATAGTTATGTAATTTAGTATATTATTGATTTGTAAGGGGTGCTATGCAGTCGTTAGGTATAAATATCGGCTCTACCAGTTTAAAGATGGTGTTGGCCGAAGAAGGAAAGCCAGTATGGAGCGCCGCTGTTCCCCATGAGGGCGATTTCAGCGCGGCGGTGAGGAAGCTGCTTGATGCGGGAAAAGTTCCGCTGGGAACGCCGGCCCTGATTACGGGGAATGAAGGCCGCTTTATGTTTGATGCGGCAGGTACGCTGGAGCCTTTGTGTGTAGAGGCAAGTCTGCGGATTCTCGATCTTAAAGCAGACGCGGTTGTAAGCATGGGCGGAGAGGATCTTATTGTCTATTCTCTGGATAAAAACAGTAAGATTGTCAACAACTTTTCCGGTAATAAATGCGCTTCGGGTACCGGGGAATTCCTTAAACAGCAGCTTGCCCGTATGGATATGACCCTGGAGGATATTGACAAGGTTCCCGATACGGCCAAGGTCTATCCTCTTTCTACCCGTTGTTCAGTGTTTATGAAGAGCGATTGTACGCACAGGCTGAACAAGCGGGAAGCGACAAAGGACGATATAGTCCTCTCCTTGTCCGATGTAATGGCGGTTAAGGTTATAGATTTTTTAAAAAGGGCCAAGATTACAAGCGGACGGGTGGTGCTGACCGGCGGAATCACCTTGAACCGTCATATTATCCGGTTTATACGCGAAAAAGCTCCGCAGATTGAATTTATCATTCCCGAGACTGCCGCTGTTTTTGAGGCTCTGGGAGCGGCGGTGCTGGCCCTCAAGTCGGGGAGCCCCCTGCCGGAAACAGACAAGCTCCTCAAGCCAAACGAGATACGTTTCGGCGTTCTGGATGCCATGAAAAAATGGCAGGAAAAGGTAAAGTCTTTTGAAAAGCCCGGCGGCACGGTTCAGCCGGGGAGGAAGTATATACTGGGTGTTGACGGCGGTTCTACCACGACTAAGGCATGCCTTGTTGACGCGGAAACTGACGAGATCGTAGCAAGCCATTACGGCCGTACCCACGGCGATCCGGTTAAGGCGCTCAAGGAATGTCTCAGGATCATACAGGATAAGATAGCTGCCGATACCGCAGCCTTGCCGGGGAATAAAAAGATTGATATACGGCTTGTGTCCACTACCGGCTCTTCGCGGGAGATACTCGGTGTGTTTCTGGAAACCCCCGGTGTTTACAACGAGATCATCGCCCATTCCGTAGGGACCACCTACTTTGATCATGAGGTAGAGACTATCTTCGAGATTGGGGGCCAGGATGCAAAGTACGTGTTCCTTAAAAATGGAGTGCCTATAGACTACGCCATGAACGAAGCCTGCTCTGCGGGTACCGGTTCTTTCCTTGAGGAATCGGCAGCCGGTGATCTTTCTATACATTCGGCCAAGGACATAGGTCCTATAGCCCTGAACGCGGACGCCCCCCTCAAATTCGGCGAGCATTGTTCCGCGTTTATCAATTCCGACATACGCAAGGCTGTTCAGCAGGGGGCCAGCCGCGAGAATATTACGGCGGGTATAGTCTCCTCTATCGTTGCCAATTACCTTAACCGCGTTGTCGGAAACCGTACCATAGGCGGCAAGGTCTTCCTACAGGGCGGGGTTGCCAAAAATCCCGCGGTGCCGCTGGCCTTTGCCATGATGCTGGACAAGGAGATACTTGTCCCGCCTTCGCCTGAGCTTATGGGCTGTTTCGGGGTTGCGCTTCTTGCCAAACGCAAGCATGAGGCCGGTCTTTTGGAAGAACGGGATGTGGATATTGACGAGCTTTTAAGCCGCGAGATAGGCTACGAGCGGGTTTTTACCTGCAAGGCTTGTGAAAACGGCTGCCCCATACAGGTTCTCAAGGTGAACGGCCATACCTATATGTTCGGCGGCCGCTGCAATAAGTACACCAATATGCGCAAGGCGATCAAGGATGTGCCGGTTTTTGACTATGTAGAAAGGCGTCAGAAGCTGCTCTTTGAAGAATTTGCGGCGCCGGCGGCGCACGTGGAAGAGACAGGAACGGCGTCCGCCGGACAGGATGGGCCCCCTGTTTACAAGCGCGGTTATGTTGTCGGCATCCCTCGTGCATTTTCGGTACATACCCTGTATCCGCTGTATAGCTGGTTCTTCCACGAATTAGGGATCAGAACCTTTCTTTCTACGGAAGTAGCCCATGCCGGAGTGGCGCGGGCCGAGTCCACCTACTGCTTCCCTGCCGAGATAGCCCACGGCGCGGTGCAGGACTGCCTGGATAAAGGCGCCGATTATGTGCTGCTTCCGCATTTTAGGGATATGCCCAGTTATGAAGAGCATGTCCACGCCAACTTCTGCCCCATCACGCAGAGCCTGCCCTACTATGTAGAAAAGGCCTTCCCCGATGTAGACAAAAAGCGGTGGCTGCCCCTTGTGGTCAGTTTCAAGTTCGGTGAGGGCAAGGCACTGGAATTGTTTACCGTTATGTCGGAAAAACTCGGCATCGGCGAGGCGGAGACGAGGGCGGCCTTTGAAAAGGCTCTGGCAAAACAGCAAGCCTACTTTGAGGCGGTCAAGAAGCTGGGCGAAGAGGCCATGGAAGATGCCCGCAAGGCAAACAGGCCGGTGATTGCGCTTCTGGGAAGGCCCTACAATGCCTTTACGCCGGAGGCAAACATGGGCATCCCGCGGAAATTCAGTACGCGGGGCTATTCTATCATTCCATTCGATATTCTTCCCTTTAACGGCGAGAATATCTTCCCCAATATGTACTGGTACTACGGACAGCAGGATGTAAAGGCGGCGAATCTCCTTAAAAAAGAGGATAATATCTATATCACCTATATAACCAACTTCTCCTGCGCACCGGATTCCTTCATCCTCCATTACCTTAAATGGGTTATGGGACAGAAACCCTTCCTTGTACTGGAACTCGACTCTCATTCTGCGGACGCGGGGGTGGATACCCGTGTTGAGGCTTTCCTGGACATTATTGACGGCTACCGTGCCAAGAAGAACGAGCTTGATACCGAACGTTACGATAACGGCTGGCGTTTCCGCTATGGGGCGAATGCCCAGGGGGAAGAAGAGGATTTCCGCATTATCAACGAAAAAACCGGGGAAAAGGTCATGGTGCGTCATAATAAGCGGGTTAAGGTGCTGCTTTCCAATATGGGCGCTATCTCTACTGAATATATAGGCGCGGCGGTGCGCAGCCTGGGGATACAGGCTGAGGCAATGCCGGTTGCCACGGCTAAAACCATACAGATTGCCCGCTCCCATGCTTCAGGGAAGGAATGCGTCCCCAGCCACCTGGTCCTCGGCAGCGCACTTCAGTTTTTCTCAAGCAAAGAGTATCGCAAGGATGAACTTTACCTGCTCTTTGTGCCTATAACGACAGGCCCTTGTAGGACAGGGCAGTACTTTGTGTATTATGAGAACCTGTTTAAGGACCTGCGGCTGGAAAATGTAGTGATCTTCATCCTTTCCGCGGACAATTCCTACGCCGAACTTGGGCCGAACTTTGCAAAGGAGATGTGGCGGGGCCTTGTGCTCTCGGACTACCTCAAAGATATACAGACATCGCTCAAGGCAACCGCTGTTGACCCCGGCGCCGCCCTTGTTGAATACGAAAAATCCTGGCGTAAGGTGATGTATGCGGTGGAGCATAATCCCAGGAATGTCTGGAAGGAATTGGAACAGGTAGCTGTGGATGTGAAGAAAATACCCCTTAAACGGAAGGTTGCAGACTGCCCCAAGGTGCTTATCGTAGGCGAGATATACGTGCGCCGTGATGATTTTGCTGTAGGGGAACTTACCGATCTTATGAGCGAGCGCGGCATTGTGGTAAAGGTTTCCGGTATTGCCGAATGGATACACTACCTGGACTTTGTACGGGAATATTCCTACAAGAAGCTGCTCAAATTGCAAAAACCTAAAGGGCTTATACGAAAGATATTCCCGCATATCTTCTCAAAACCCTGGAAGGATCTCAAAAAACTTGAAATTGAGGAATGGTGGAAACATTCGGTGGAAAAGAAGGTGCTCAAGATACTCGGTCCTACCGGCCTTATCCCCGAAACCCCTCACGACATGCACCAAATTATGGAGAATACCCAAAAATACTTTGTCAATCTGGAGCTTAACTCGGAGATTGCGGTTTCGAGCGGGGCGGCGGCCACGGCGATGGAGCATGGTTATTCGGGAATAGTCAATATCAGCCCCTTTGCCTGTCTTATAGGCAGGGTTATCGAAGGTATCTTTACCCCCTGGGCCCGCGACAGGAACTACCCTATACTGTCCGTAGAGGTTGACGGCAACCTCCTCCCCCCGAATATCGTGAATAAGCTCAATATTTTTATGGTGAATGTCCTGCGTTTTAAAGGCTCAGGCGACCTGAGCGGTCTTATAGACAAGGCAGGCAGCCATAACCGGCACTTTGACAAGCCCTCAGCCGTCAAGACAGAGGAGAAACGGGTAGTCAACAAATGAATCCTTACAAAGATTCCGGCAGGAGGGTATGTTCTTGAGGGCCTGAGCATTAAGCCCCTGCCAAACCAGTTTAACAATGAAAGCAAACAAAAATCTTAAATGGGCGTTGGTACTTTCAGGAGGAGGCGCCAAGGGCCTTGCCCATATCGGAGTGCTCAAGACCCTGGAAGAGATGCGGTTTCCCCCACCCTCACTTGTTGCGGGGACCTCTATGGGGGCAATTATCGGGGGAATCTATGCCTGCGGCATGAGCGCGGAAACGCTCTATAAATTCGCGCTTAAAGAATTCAATATTGTTCACTATCTGGATAGTTTTGTTTTCAAGATGAACGGCCCTGTAGGGCGCATTTTCCAGATTGGGCAGATACTCAGCAGTCTGGCAAGCCGTCAGGGGATAGATTCAGGGCAGCGGCTGCTCGCTCTTTTTGAGCGCCTTACCGAAGGCAAGAGTTTTAGCGAAACAAGGATACCTTTCCGCTGTAATGCAGTTGATCTGGTAAGCGGTAATGAGGTGGTATTCCGTTCTGGGTCTGTTGCCAGGGCGATGAGGGCTTCTATGTCTATCCCTGGTTTCTTTGATCCCCTGGTTGAAGGGTCCCAGCTTCTGATTGACGGCGGCCTCGCCGATAATATGCCCGTCGCTATTGCCCGTAAGGAAGGGTTCAACCGGATTCTGGCGGTGAATGTCAACAGTTACAAACCTGTTTCTCTGGATTCGCTTAAAAACGGCCCGGGAGTGGTGTTCCGTGCCATGCAAACGGCGATCAATCTTCTGGATAAAAAGGACGGCTTTGAGGCTGATCTCACTATTAACGCAACAGACGATTCATCAATTATTTCTTTTTTTCGTCAGAGGGAACTTATGGAACTGGGAGAACGGGTAGTCAGGGAAAACAGGAAGGCGGTGGAGGCTTTCTTTGGGAAGGGCGCCGCCGCTTATTTTAGACGAAAGCAGCAACGGGAATGCGGTTTGAGCGGAGGATGATTATGCACATGCTGGAGAAAAGTATTGATCTTCTGATCAATTCCTACAATTCCATCGGCCTTGTAAACCATAGGGAAGGAGAAAAGCTCCCCAGTAAGGATAGTATAGCCCATATCCTGTATAGCCTTGACGAGCTTATCTTTCCGGGTTTCAGGGAGACTACGGGGATAGAACACACCGATCTGACCCTGAGCACGCCGGAAAAGATTTACCATATTGCAGGGGAACTGATCCGTGATGTAGAAGGGAGCATAGCCTTTTCTTCCAGAAACGGCAGTTTTTCCTGCGGACGCGAAGGATGCCATGCCGCGGCGGAACTTATCGTCCGGGACTTTTTTGAAGAGCTTCCCCTGATCCGCAGTTTGCTTGCCCTGGATCTACAGGCGGCGTTTAGAGGGGATCCTGCGGCTAAAAGCACCCAGGAGGTGATTGTCTCCTATCCTGGTTTTGAGGCTATCATGGTGTACCGGATGGCGCATTTTTTCTGGACCAGGGAAATTCCCCTTATACCCCGCATGATGAGCGAACTGGTTCATGGGCGTACCGGCATAGACATACACCCCGGCGCTGAAATCGGCGAATCCTTTTTTATCGATCACGGTACGGGGGTTGTAATAGGGGAAACGACGATTATTGGAAAGAATGTCAAGCTCTACCAGGGGGTTACCCTGGGAGCGCTTTCGGTAAAAAAAGAAGAGGCCAACAAGAAACGGCACCCTACTATAGAGGACGATGTTACTATCTATTCCAATGCCGCTATACTTGGAGGGGAAACCGTTATAGGCCGGGGTTGTATCATAGGCGGCAATGTATGGCTTACCTCTTCTGTTCCCTCTAATACGGTTGTTTATTCCCGTATGGGTGAGTATAATGAAAAGGCTTTAAAGTAGGGATCGTTGGGCGCCTGTGGTTCCCAACGATTTAATGTTTGCGGCAAAATGCCGTAGATTTTGAGCCGTTCCCAAACCCGGTTAGTTTTGGGAAAGCCTCTTTTTTTATAGGAGTATTATGTCAAAGAAAGTTGTGCTTTTTCTGGCTGAAGGTTTTGAAGAAGTTGAGGCGGTTACACCCATTGATTACCTGCGCCGCGCCGGTATCGAAGTGATTACCGCCGCGCTGGTATCAAATGCCGCCGGAACCGTTACCGGCTCGCACGGCATTTCCATGCTTGCCGATACCAGCCTGCCGGAACTCAGCGGCAGTTCCCGCTTAAGGGCAGACGCCTGGGATGCGGTTCTGCTCCCCGGCGGTATGCCCGGAGCCTCAAACCTCGCCGCTTCAAAAGAGCTGGGTACATTCCTTAAGGAAATGGCTGCCGCGGGAAAACTGGTTTCGGCAATCTGCGCATCCCCGGCCGTAGCGCTGTTCCCCTTGGGCCTCCTTGAGGGTAAACATTTCACCTGCTTTCCCGGCATGGAAAAACAGGTAAGCGGTGCGCTATGGTTATCCGATCCGGTGGTATGCGATGGGAATATCATAACAAGCCGTGCAGCGGGTGTAGCCGGTCTTTGGGCTGCGGCTCTTATAGAGAAACTTGCAGGACGCCGGGAAGCAGGGGACCTAAAAGAAAGGGTGCTGTTACAGTGATGATGCGCGGGCAGTGAATCGATGAACGTGTCCAGACGGAGAACCGCTTAATGCTTAAAATCTTGAATAATATCAACCGCCTGCATGAAACTATTTTTATGGGCGCCCTGACGCTTTTCTGTTTTACCTTTTCGGTATTCAGAAGTATCTATTCGGGCACCAAATTATTTTTATTTTTAAACTGGAATCTGTTTCTGGCCTTCATCCCCTGGGCATTGACCAGCATTTCGATGATTAAGCCGAGGATTCAAAAATCAAAAATGGCAGTTTTCTTTATACTCAGTTTCTGGCTGCTTTTCTTTCCCAATGCACCGTACATATTAACGGATCTATTTTATCTGCGGCGGCAAACCGGTATGCCTATCTGGTTCGACCTTATTCTTATACTTTCCTTTGCCTGGACAGGGCTGCTCTTCGGCTTTTTAAGTTTATGGGACATTGAGCGGATTCTAATCAAGAAATTGAAGCAGCCCGTTGTTACGGTAATCTCTATAGGGCTTTTATTTATCGGCAGCTTCGGTATCTACCTTGGCAGATACCTGCGCTGGAATAGCTGGGATATCATTATGGAGCCAATCAAACTTATCTATGATATAGGCAACCATGTATTCAACCCTTTCCAGCATCCCCGTGCCTGGGGTATGACTATCTTTATGGGATTATTTTTAAATATCATCTATTGGTCGTTCAGATTGATTAGAAAAAGAAATATTTGATCGCATAGGCGAAGGTCAAGATTCTACCAAGCCGAGGGCTCCCAGGGCGCAGGCAGCCGATTAACCGCTATTGTATCCCCCGATTGTTCTATCACAAAAAAGCCCCGCTTAAACGCATACTTCTTCACCTCATCTTTGATTACCGCTCCCGCCACCGCCCCCAAAAACTTCCTCCGGTCATTCCGCCCGTCTGCCCAGATGCGTAACACCTCCAGCCGCTTTACATGGTCATCCACATCGTTTTCCGACGGCTTGGTCTTCACCTCCACCGCCAGCGCATAATCCCCGTTCTCCAGAAATATATCGACCTCTGCCAGATGCCGGCCCGCCGAATCGTAAACATCGTAGTCCCGGGACATGTTCCCAAATGTATAACCCAATGATCTGAACTTGTTGTGCAGCTTTGGGGTCATCAGGTGTTCGACTATTTCCCCAATACGATTGGACAGGGCGCCTATTTCTTTGTGGGTCTGTTTAGAGAGTTTGTCTAATGTCAGATTAGTCCTTTCAAACATCTCCTGCATCTTCCGGTCGGTTTCCTGCATCTTCCGATCGGTCTCTTGCATCTTCCGATCGGTCTCTTGAAACAGCGCCCATATCTGTTCGAATGTCAGGCCCATAACCGGTTCTTTGGCCATATACATCTCCTTTCTTAAAGTATACTTTAACAGAACCCCATTGTGTAATATGAGTCTCTAGCAGCCTGTGGGAGTTTGGTGAATTTTTGCTCAGTGTGCCTTTGGCACACCTTCATGCAAAAATTCCGATTAACGGGGCTCCGCGAACCGGAGGTTCGATGGGTGTTTGCAAGGTATAAATTTGCAATAAATTGCAAATTTATACGATTTTTGGGCAAAGCCCCACAAACTCCTAGCAGCCGCGGACACTTCGTGTCCGATGGGGCTTTGGTACAGGGTAAAATAACATGCCCCTTCTCCGCCGTCCTGCGGCTGCTAGGAGCCTGTGGGGCTTCAGCAAAAAACGATGTAAGTTTCA
>JAISQR010000412.1 GCA_031274035.1 Treponema sp.
CAGGCGGAAAAAACATGGGGGTTTCCCGGTCTATGTTTACCAGTCGTGTACTCATAGGGGAATTTTACCGGAAGAGGCGGCGGCGTGTCGATCCCTCCAAAGTCCCACAGGCTCCTAGCGTTTAATGAAAAAAATGATTATTCTTGGATTATGAATGAAGGTTTAATACAGTTACTTCCGGCGGATCCATCAAGTTGGAATCCTGCTTATCGCTGGGGCATTGAGCTTATTAAAAACATACAAAAGATAGAAAATCCTCTGTTGACAGAAATTATAAAAATAATCACTAGTCTGGGAACAGAACTGTTTTATATACCGGCAATTCTCCTTGTCTATTGGTGTATTAATGAAAAAAAAGGCTTCCGGTTTGGTATTATGCTCCTTATATCGGTATGGCTCAATATTATTTGTAAGGAATTTCTTAAAATGCCGCGTCCTTATGAACTAGACCGTTCGGTGGGGATGGCCTTTGAACAAAGCTATGGTATGCCTTCGGGTCATGCCCAGATAGCCGCCTGCTTCTGGCTTCCTCTTGCTGAGTGGCTCGGCCGTTTCCGTAGGTTAGGGGCGGTAAAACCGGCAGAGAAGCCGCAGCTAGGAAAAGTCTTTTTCTATACAGCAGCAGGCTTTATTATCCTTTTGATAGGGTTTACCCGGCTCTATCTAGGGTTGCATTTTCCAACAGACCTTCTGGGCGGCTGGTTATTGGCAGGTATTATTCTTGCTGTTTATTTTATATACAGTAAACAAATTGCAGAATTTTTACAGGCTCAGGGATTACGGCTAGAACTTATCCTTACTGCGTTTATAAGCCTGGGGATGAATGCGGTTTATCCGCAGGATCGCAGTTTACCGGCTCTTTTTTTGGGTTTTGGTGCGGGTTATGCCCTTATGCGGAAACACCTTCGTTTCTGTGTTAATATGGAGATAAAAGGTAGAAGGCAGAGATTCGGCCTCCTATCTCTGCGGTATATCCTCGGAGCAACCGGAACTGTCTGTCTTGTACAGGGGCTTAAATTTCTTCTGCCCGGAGAGGCTTCCGTGTTTGCGGCTTTGCCCTGGTTTGGAAAGGATTCGCCTGTCTACGAACTGGCCCGGTTCTTGCGTTACGGAATTCTCGGTTTGTGGGTATCCGCAGGCGCCCCTTGGTTATTCCTTAAACTGAATCTGGCGGGCGCCAAGCATACAGATACAGAGTATTCTGGAGACGGGCAGTAAGGCTATGGCTGTTCCATCTTATACCGATAATGGCGACATTGCCGCTCCGGCTACATCCCCTCTGGAAAGCGCCCTAGCTATAGTGAGGACATCGGGGGATAATGCCCTCAACCTGCTGGCGCGGGTTTTTTCCCGGCCTGGAAAACTCCTGGCGGCTCAGGGGAACACAATCATACACGGCTGGATAGTAAGGCCCGCCGGTAAGGGGGACGGAAACAGCTATACGGAAACCGGTAATGAAAAGATAGATGAAGTACTGGTATCTGTGTACCGCGCACCAAAAAGCTATACAGGCGAGAACGGAGCGGATATTTCCTGCCACGGGGGTATCGCAACTGTACGGGCAATAATGGAAACACTCAAGACCGCCGGTTTTCGGGATGCCCTGCCCGGCGAATTTACCTTTCGGGCCTTTATGCACGGGAAACTTGACCTGACCCGTTCGGAATCGGTTATGGAACTGGTGAGTGCAAAAACAGAAAAGGCCCGCGAACACGCGGTATCCCGGCTGGAAGGTAAACTTGAAAAGGAAATTCAGGCAGTAAAAGATGGGCTTGTAACGGTTTTGGCAAGTGCGGAACTGTTCCTGGATTATTCCGAGGATGAAGCCTATGCCGGCGGCGGCGTGAGCGATGAAGAGGCGGGCTGTCTTCCTGAGAGGCTGCTGCTGGAAGACAGCCTTGACCGGCTCCGTTCCCTTTCCCGTTCATACCATAGGGAAAGGCTCTACCAAGAGGGCGCCCTTACCGTTATTGCCGGGCGGCCTAATGCAGGAAAATCCAGCCTCTTCAACCTGCTTCTGGGGGAAGATCGCGCTATTGTCAGCAGTATCCCCGGTACTACCCGCGACTGGATAGAAGCCTGGGTCTCCATAGAAGATATTCCTATACGCCTTGTAGATACAGCCGGACTCCGCGATCCGTTAGATATAATAGAGAATATAGGGATAGAACGAAGCCGCGCCTTGCTGGAAAAGGCCGATCTTATCCTTTACCTTATTGAGGGCACGGAAGGTTTTACCGTGGAGGATAGGGCCTTTCTGCAAAAGTTTTCTCATACCCAAGCTGAAATAAAGTTCCCCGCTGATAATAGACTAGACATTCCGGCCCAATCCAGCAGCCCGCTTATCGTACTTTGGAATAAGGCCGATCTCAGCCCGCTGCCCCGGATGGAGGTTGAATTTACAATACAGGAGATAAGCGCCAGGACGGGGCAGGGACTTGAAGGCTTGGTATCCGCTATTGCCGCTGTTCTGGAGGATGGCAGCGGAGCGGCAGCAATACAGGACAGATGGTCCGGGCAAAGCGCCGGTTCTTCATCACCCGGAACTGTACGCCAGAAGGATCTGATCGATCAGAGCATACGTGTACTGGAAGAAAGCCTTGGCCTTGCGGACAGCGGCGGCAGCCTTGATATTATTACGCCGCTTATTCGGGATGCGGTAAATTATCTGGGGGAGATTACCGGGGAAGTCTCCCCCGCGGATATACTTGAAGCAATGTTCAGCCGATTCTGTATAGGGAAATAAGGGAAAGCCGGTTGTTTTTTACAGCTTTATAAAAATAAAATAGAGGTATTTATTATGCGTTTAAATCAAAGTAATTGTCTTAGAGCTATTACGATTGGTATTGCCGGTCTGATGCTGTTTGCCGCGTGTAAGCCGAAGGAGATGCCGTCTGAAACGGTTCAGCAGACTACTGTGTTCTCTGGTTCCCATCTGTCCGCCGGAAAGCCTGTATCGGAGCTTGCGTCTTACCGGATTGCCTATTTTGAGGCAGCGGAAGCTGCTGCCGAAGAGTCTTTTACAAGTGAAAACGCGCTTGTTGCAGAAAGTGATGAACCTTTTACTATAGTTGATTATGGTCCCTCCGGTGAGCTTCCCCATGAAATAAAGAAGCCTGCCATTTATGCGGTATTTTCCCAGCCGGTAGTTCCGCTTGCAAGGTTGGGGGTTCCGGTACGTGATGATCCCGGCAGTCCGAGCGGTGTATTTTCTATAGAGCCGCCCCTTGCCGGTATTTACCGCTGGTACGGTTCCCGGCTGCTCAGTTTTGAGCCGGATGAGGAAAGCCTGCCCCAGCAGGTCTACAGGGTAACTGTTTCCGATCAAATTAAATCCCTTGGTGGAAAGCCCCTGGAAGGCAGGCGTTCTTTCAACTTTGAGACCGAAAGGCTTTCGCTTTTGAACTGGAGTCTTGGCGGCGGGGAAAGATTCATTGATAACGATAACGCTTATCCTAAAGACGCAAAACATATCTCGCTTATCTTTTCCTATCCGGTGAATCTTGATGAAATAAAAAACTGGCTTGAAATCCATTACAGGGGCCGGTCCTGGGCTTTTACCCTGGGGCGGCTTCCCCAAATTAATGAAAAACGCTACAAGGCCGAACAGGGTGTGCTGCTCACTCTGAACGAGGAGCCGCCTCTGGATACGTCTGTTGAGTTGAAAGTGCTGGCAGGGGCGCGGTCGGAGGCGGGCTGGCTTGGATCGCTGGAAGAAAAAAATTATAACTTCCATACCCTTTTGCCCTTTACCTTTGAAAATATTTCAATTCGTTCCGAATCCCGTCCCAATACCAATCAATGGAATGGTATTCCTGTCTATCTGATGTTCAGCCAGGCTGTAAACCCTGAAAGTACGGCAGGTGTTTTTTCTATTGACGGGGTTCCGCCTATTACAAAGGATAATATTCAGGTTTATGGAAGCACCGTTGTACTTAACGGTTTGCCTTTGGATTATGAACATAGCTACAATGTCCGTATTTCAGAGCAGCTCAAGGATCTGTGGGGCCGTTCTCTGGGCCGTCCTGTAACGATAAAGGCAAATGTGGAAGCTGCCAACAGTTATGTGTATATAAAGAATACCAGGTCGCACATGCTGGAAGCCGCGTTTCCTCCTAAAATAGTATGGGAGGGGCAAAATCCTATATCCATCAAACGGTCTATACGTTCCCTCTCAAGTCTCTATGAGCGTATACCGTTGCAAAGCCTTCAGCCAATGGATCTATCCATATTTCCCAGAAATTCCAAGCATTTTTTTATAGACGATCTGCTGCCGTTTTTGGGTCCCGGAGGCAAGGGTACGGTAGGCTTCCGTTGGGAATATCGAACCCCTTCCTGGGATAAGAGCCGTATCAATACCGTAGATGACTGGCTTACCGTACAGGTAACAGACATAGGGCTTACGGTACGGTATGCCTACAATAAGGTTCTGGTATGGGCGACGCGATTATCCACCGGCGCACCGGTAGCGGACGCCAGGGTTGAGCTTATGGAGGGAACCAGAACGGCATTTGAGGGTACAACCGATGCCCGCGGTCTTGCGGTTTTTAATTTTCCTGCTGGGGTGTTTAGAGCCGTTTTTAGCGAACCTACTCCCTATGTCTACAATAATAATGATGATGATATCCGGGGCAGGGGCTTCCGCATAAAGGTAAGCGAGAAGGGCGGCGCTCTGGCCGACGGGGATGAGGTTGAGTTCATTCCAAATAGCAGCCACAATATCTGGCGCTTTGGTGTTGAGGCCTTTACTTCTCCATTTGCGGTGGAAAACGATAAGCCTGTAATATTCCTTTTTACCGACCGCGGACTTTATAGGCCCGGAGAAACCGTAACATTCCGGGGTATAGACCGCATCCTGAAACAGGGGAAATACGAGGCGTTTACCGGGAATTACGGCATTCAGGTATCAGGCGCCTCTTATGATACGCCTCTTGTTACCTCTCTGCGGGGGAAGGCTACGGTAAACGGCGGGAGTTATGGTACCTTCACCCTGCCCCGTAACCTGGAACCTGGTACTTATAGTCTTAGGTATCTACGCGGAGATTTTATCGATACGCCGGGCTTTGCCCGTGGGAATGCTCCTAATTGGCAGGAAATCGCGTCGGGAAAAAATGCTGTACAATCCATCACTTTTACGGTAGCCAATTTTGAACGGCTCCGTATTGAATCGTCCCTTAAATTCCCCGATATTGTAAACTTTACCGGAAACCGGCTGTCCGGGGATTTTTCCGCATCCTACCTTGCGGGAGGCAGTCTTTCGGGTGCGCCCTATACCTACTATTGGACGCGGGAGCCTGCCGGTTTTAATCCTGGCGCTAACTGGAACCGCTGGTATTTCGGCCCTTCGCTGCCGGACGGCAGATCCTATATCAGCGAGGGCAGAGGGAACCTGGGGGCTGACGGTAAGGCTGTCATCAGCCTGACACCCGCCGCCGATGGGGTTGAAGGGGCGGCTTACCGTTACCGGCTGGAAGCCTCGGTACAGGATGCCGCCCGGCAGGAGATAAGCAGCCGAGGCGCCGTTATAGTACATCCTGCCTCGTTTTATATAGGCGCCCGTATTGATTCGGGCAATCTTTCCGTTTTTAACCCTTCCCCGGCAGCGTCTTCTGCTTATTTTCTCCCGGCGGGTAAACCGGCGTCTTTGAGTTGGGCGCTGGTATCGCCCGATGGAACCGGGTATGCGGGTACTCAGAACTGGCAAGGCGATCTGACAGCCCAGCTTATCCGTTACGAGTGGAAGCAAACCCGGCAGGCCGGTATAGGGGGACGGGTAAACCTGGTGTGGGAAAAGATTGAAGAACTTGTTGAGGAACGGAAAATAGAGTTGAATGTTCAGTCCCGTATAGAGACCGGGGCAGGCAGGAACTTTGCCGGTTACTTCAACTTTACACCGGAAAAGAGCGGTCAGTGGGAGATACGCCTGCATAGCCGGGACAGAGAAGGCAGAGCCGCGGTAACCATGCTGCATTTTTATGTAAGCGGCGCAGGATGGGTACGGTGGGGATCGGATGATGTTGACAGCATATCTCTCACGCCTGATCAGGATATGTATGCCGCCGGGGATACAGCCAAACTTCTTGTACGCTCGCCGCTGCCAAAGGGCAGCTACCTGCTGACAGTTGAAAGAGAGGGCATCATCTTCCAGAACATTATTGAGCTTGACGGATCGGCTTTGACCATAGATATCCCCATAAAAGAAGAGTACGTCCCTATTGTATATGTCAGTCTTTCCTCGTATACAGTGCGTTCCGGGCCGCCTGAGAATACCTACTACGAGCCTGATTTGGATAAGCCTAAAGGGATATTCGGCCTTGCCGCTCTTTATGTGGATAATACAAGCCGTCATTATCAGATAGAAATTGAAAGCGCCAAGGGTGTCTATGGGCCCGCCGAGGAAGCGGAAATTCGTCTCAAGGTTATGCGTCAAGGCAAGCCTGTTCCGCGGGCGGAAGTTACCTTTATGGCGGTTGACCGCGGAGTGGTTGACCTTATTGATTATCATGTAAACGATCCATTGAAATATTTCTATAATCCCAGGAATTTTCCCCTTGCGGTTCAAGGCGCGGACAGCCGTTCTCTGCTTATCGATCCGGTAACCTACAGCCTTTCCAGCCTTCAGGGCGGGGATGACGAAGATACCTCTAAACTGGATGAACGCAAGGATTTTCGGCCTACGGCGGTTTTTGAACCCTTCCTGATAACCGGCAATGACGGAACGGTAACGGTAAAATTCAAGCTGCCCGATTCTCTTACGACTTATCGCTGTACTGCTGTAGCGGCCGGCATGGAGGACTTCGGCCTCAAGGAATATGACCTGCGGGTCAGCGCGCCCCTCACCGCGGTAGCCGCACTTCCAAGGAAGCTGCGCTGGCGGGATACGGGGACGGCTTCCCTTATCCTCACTAACCTGGAAAAGACTCCTGTTGAGGCTGCGGTTTCCTTGGATATTATCCCCCTGGATTCCGATGCGGCTGACGCCGAAAACATGAAGGCGGTTATCCTTGAAGTAGACGGACCCCGTTCACAGATACTGAATATCCCGCCGTCTTCCACTATGGAAGTTAGCTTCCGCCTGGCTGCCGTCGGTTCGGGGGATGCGCAGCTTGCCTTCAACCTCCGCTCTCCCCGCGTGAACGAGCGCATTTTGCGGAATATAGCGGTGGAAAGGCCGACGGTCTACGAAACGGTCAGCACTATAGGAAGCCTTGGAACAAACGATCAATTTATGGAAGAAGGAGTGGTATTGCCTTCCCATGTGAGTGAAGGAACAGGCAGCCTCTCGGTAACACTTGCCGCGTCCCGGCTTGCACAGCTTAAAGAAGCAATCCGGTATCTTTTGGATTACCCCTACGGCTGTCTTGAACAGCGTACTGCTTCACTCCTCCCGCTTGTCGCGTTTGGCGAATATATAGACAGCATGGGCCTTGAGACAAAGGTACAAAATATCAAGAAAGTGATTGAAGATGAACTTGTCGAAATTGGTAAATCCAGACTGGGAGACGGTTCTTATCCGTACTGGCCCGGCGGACGATATGGCAATGTCTTTGTTACGCTCAGAATTGCCCATACCGCTATTCTGGCAAAACAAAAAGGTTATACGATTCCTGCAAGCATTGATGTACAGCGGATTTTTAGTTTTCTGGGCTCAGGCGATGCGATGCGTATACTTAACAACGATCCCTTCCTCAAGGGTTATGCTCTGTGGATTAGGGCTATGTATGGTGAAAAGATAGGCAGCGAGATCAATTCCTTCCTTACAGGCGGGGATAAACTCGGTATTTCAGGCTGGAGCTTTGCGGGGCTTGCCGCCTTTGAATTGGGGATTAAGGATACCGCGTCTTCTGCACTTGAACGGGTAAGACGTTTTATCCGTCCGGGAACCCGTACTCTGGAATTAACTGATACCTATGAGCGTATGGGTAATTTCTGGGGCTACGATGCTGATCGTTACGCACTGGCTCTCATGCTTTTCCAGGCGCTCAGGCCCGATGATGATATGACAACGCGCCTTACTACAGCCCTTATTGAACGGCAGCGCAGGGGTACTTGGTCCAACACCGCTAGTTCCTTCTGGGCCGTCCTTGCCTTTGGAAAAGTTGCCGATAGCGAAGCTGTCCAGGGAATTAACCTTACAGCCCGTGCCGAACTTGATTCGCAGCTACTTGTTTCAGGACAATTTAATTCTTACGTGCAGCTTCCCCTGCTTTCGGTAAAATCCTTTGGTGATGAGCCGCTCGCCGGCATGAAGCAGGATACTCTGCTCCCTCTGCGCATCAGCCGTGAAGGAAACGGACGCCTTTTCTACACGGCAAGCCTCCGGTACGGCATAC
Source organism: Treponema sp. (assembly GCA_031274035.1). Classification (GTDB taxonomy): domain Bacteria; phylum Spirochaetota; class Spirochaetia; order Treponematales; family Breznakiellaceae; genus JAISNI01. Next base: position 8,334 of record JAISQR010000412.1, read on the forward strand.
CTACGGAACTTGCCGGGATGAGGGATGAGGGAATCGGCGTATTTGTGGAAACCTTCGATTCCGAAGGGCAGCCTGTAACAGACGGTATCCTGATCCCAGGAAAAACCTATACCCGCAGGCTTACCGTATCTACCTCGCGCGACCGTACATTCGTTGCCCTCCGCGCGCCTATTCCTTCCGGGGCTGAAGTACTTGACGCCGCCTTCGTTACCACTTCCACCGTTCCGCCGGAAGAATCCGGGGACGAAAGCGGAGACCGCTATCGGCGCTATGATATGGATTACTTCGACAGGGAATGGTACGAAGAGCCGCCGGTTCAGTTCATCATGGATAACGAAGTACGATTCTGTTGGGATTGGTTCCCCCGCGGCAAGAAGGAAGCGGAGTTCCGTTTCCGCGCTGTAATGCCCGGCGTTTATCCTACCCCGCCTGCTTCTGCTGAATGTATGTACGAAGAAGAGGTTTTTGGCCGTTCCGGCGGAGAGCTTATCAGAATTCAGGGTGAGTAAGGATGCAATTCGTATGAACAGTAACGCTTGGCGGCAATTCTGCACGGTACGGGAACGTTTCCGCGAACTGACTGAAAGCCTTGATAAAGAATTGCCTTATCTCAAAACCATGCAGCAGGAAATGGTCAATCTTCGTTCCGGCCCTGAGTACAACGTAGAAACTTCGGTAGTATATAACTTTGCGTTGGATGAGATAAGGCAGGATGATGATTTAAAGCTCATCCTTGTTGCTGATAATCCAGGACGCCGTGAACAGGAAAAACGCTATTACCTGGTTGGACCTTCGGGAAAAATAGCGGAGAAGTTTTTCCGCGATAACCCATCTCTGGGCATTGATTTTAGGAAAAATGTAATCATTCTCAACAAGACGCCTATCCATACGCCGCGGACCGCGGAGCTTAGGACGCTGGGGAAGGGTGGTAATGAAAGTACGGAGAGCAGGGCTCATATTAAAGCCTTTGAAGGCGCCTTTCTGCAGTCGCAAAAAATTATGGCGGCCCTGCTACAGCAACTGCACACAGCATTGTCAGACTCCAACAAGCCTGTTCCTGTCTGGATAATCGGGTATTCAGAGATGAAGAATGGAGGCGTCTTTGAAACGTATACTAAAACTCTACAAGCGTTATATCAAAACGAACAGGAACGGAAAGACGAAATTTTCTTGTTCCGGCATTTTTCCATGAATCAGTTCAAGATCGATTTTAACCGGCAGGCGCTTTCCCTTGAGGCCCCCCGCGAAACACTAGACCGCATAGGCAGGGCATACCGGAAGCGCATCCTGGGGTGGTAGGTTAGCAGCCTACTCGATTCTTCTTGCCAAACCTTGTTATTTGCCGTTATTTATCCCCGGCGCGCTGGCGGATTATCTCGTACATCAGGATGCCGGCCGCTACCGATACATTGAGGCTGTCGATACGGCCCTTTGCGGGAATGGCTATAAGGCCGTCGCAAGATTCACGGAGCAGGCGGGAGATACCGCTTCCTTCTCCGCCCAGTATGATCGCAGCCCTGCCCCTAAGGTCCTTTTCGTAGGCCGGTTCACCTGTCATATCAGCGCCGTACACCCAGAAGCCCGCTTCTTTAAGTTCTTCCAGCGCCCTTCTAAGATTGGGCGTTTCTGCGGCTGGAACCCATGCACTTGCGCCTGCGGAAGTCTTGGCTATTACATCGGCGTGTTTTGCGGTACGCCAGGAGCGGCTAAGGATTAAGTCCGCACCGAACTGGTCGCAGGAACGGAGTATAGCCCCATAGTTATGCGGATCGGTAATCTCATCAAGCACCAGAACCAGAATGTCCTTCTTTTTTTTTAACTTTCCATCGTGAAGGCTCTGTAAGAATGACTCTAACGATACTTCCCGGTCCTGGGCCGCCTGCGAATACTCCTCTGCCTCAAGGACAATACCGCGGTGATCGCCTGCAAGCCGGTCAAGGTCGTGCGTACCAACCCTGTCCACCCGTATCTTGTGTTCCAGCGCCAAGGCGATAAGTTCCCTGGCGCGGGGGCCCGGCTTGGCTGCGAGGAGCGGCCCGCAGGCTTGTCCCGACTTAATCCATTCTTCAATGGCGTGAAACCCTGAAAGATGTATCATTTCAATCTGCCTGATAGGTTTTGCCATATTGAATAATCTCGGCATTTGGGAAGCCGTTTTCCGCAAGGTGCTTCTTAAATGCCGCCTGCGCCTTGGGTTCACCATGCACCAGGAATATCTTCTTCAGGTTAGACGTATCAAGGGATTTAAGCCAATCCAATGCTTCCGCATAATCGGCATGGGCGCTGAATGCGTTAATCTCTTCAACCTCGGCCCGCCGTTTAAGCCATTGCCCGTGTATCTTGACTTCATTTTCTTTGTTACGTATACGCCGTCCCAAGGTATTCTGCGCCATGTAGCCGACGGTAAGAATGGTAGTGTTCGGGTTTTCGATATTATGGATAAGATGATGCTGAATTCTCCCCGCCTCGCACATGCCGTCCGCAGAAATAATGACGAGAGGGCCTGGTTTGTCATTGAGCGCTTTGGATTCGTCAACACTTGTAGTAAAGTGAAGACTATTAAAACCGAAAGGGTTTTTGTGATGCTTGATGAACGCTGCCTTTATCTTTTCGTCGTAACATTCAGGGTGAACTTGGAATATAGTTGTAGCATTTGTAGCCATCGGCGAATCTACAAAGATAGGAATTTCAGGGATAATGCCGTCGTCAACAAGCAGATGGAAATAATAAACCAGTTCCTGCGTCCGTTCAATAGCAAAAGCCGGTATGAGGATCTTCCCCTTATTTTTGATTGCCTTTTTTGCCATAGCGCCAAGCTTGTTCATAGCATCGGTAATCACATCATGCCGGCGGTCGCCGTAAGTGCTTTCCAAAATGATATAATCCGGCGCGGGCGGTGTATCAGGATCGCGTATTATAGGCATACCTTTTCGGCCTAAATCGCCGCTTGCAAGTATCTTTATTTCTTTGCCGTTATTTTTAATAGTAAAAAAAGCCATAGCGGATCCTAGGATATGCCCCGCGTCAAAGAATTCCAGCTTTACTCCATCGCCGATATAGATAGGGCGGTTATACGAAATGCTGACCATCTGACTGGCGGCCTGAATAGCGTCCTTTTCAGTATACAAAGGCTCCCAGGTAAATTTTTCCCCCTTCTTCACGGCCTGCTGGCGCAGGTAAGCCGCATCGCGCGCCTGAATATTGGCAGAATCCATCATAATAAGACTGGAAATATCCCGCGTAGCCGGCGTTGTATAGATATTTCCCCTGTAGCCTTGTTTAGTAAGAACCGGCATGAGGCCGCAGTGATCATAATGCCCGTGGGTTAAGACCGCCGCCTCAATGCGATCAACCTCTATCCCCATTTTTCTGTTTTTACGATCCGCTTCGGCCCGCGAGCCTTGAAATGCGCCGCAATCAATGAGGTAATTTTTACCGTCTACTTCGATTACATGCTTTGAACCGGTAACTTCCTCGGCTGCACCGAGGGAATAAAATGTTATTGCCATAAACTAATCATAACACAAAATAAAATAAGGGTGAAGGAGCGATTTTCCCTCAAATTAGCGGGTAACCGTATTTAACGGAACAACATTTCCATTTTCAATCTTGAACACATTCCATTTTGCCCCCGGCGTATTAACCGGAACCGAAAATGTCTGTAACAGCCTGTTTTGGCTGTAAACACGTATTACCGCCCCCGATCTTGATAATGCAGAGGAAGCATTATTACCGCTATTTGTATAATCAATCACATAGAGATTATAGATAGAATTTGCTTCAGCTTTTTCAACCGTAATAGTTTCAGGCCCATAACTACTGGTATCATCACGATCCAGCATCGCATTGCCGTCAGATGCCGTGCGTGTATTACGGTAGGAAATATGGTATCCTCCTGCTTTTTCAAAATGAAGGTCTAAATCCGCAGGCTGCTCTCCCCAGTCAAGTACCATACGGAAATCTTTATTGGGTATTTCAGGAGAAATAGAAAACCAGTTGAAGATTACGGATCCTAGCTGTATCTCAAAATCAATAGGCGTTGTTATAAACCCTTGTTTTGAGAAGGTCATAGAAAAACTACCGTCGGCCTTTCTGGGAAAAGTTATAATACCTTTATTGTTGGTAGTAAAATTCCCAATGCCTGGAATGTCAACTGTTCCACCTGGAATGGCATTTCCGTCTAACGCATTTGCAAAACGCATAGCTACCAATCCCCTCATCTTAAGTATTGCCATCTCGGAACGTATAGCCGCCTCATCCGGCGCACTCAGACCGGTTTGACTAAATAGTATGCCGTAGTTAATTAAAACCAAAGCAAGAATTCCTAGTCTTTTCATATATAAACTCCCTGCAACAATTAGATATAATTTATACATATTACTATAGCATAACATAGATTGAAAATCCATAAAAAAGACTTTTTAGAGATAATCTAAGAGCAGAAAACGGTAAAACCTCAAGAGGAGGAAACCATCTGCCCGGCGAGGATAGGGTGGAACCCTAATGGACGCGGGGAGCGCGGAACATTGAGACGCCGGAAACTACGGACAGGGACAGTGGGGTGGGACTAAAGTCCCCAGGGCAAAAACCCGATGGGGAACAATTCAGTTGAGGAATCGTCAAAGACGAGGCATGGCAATGGGCGAATACCCGGAAAGGCTATTGGCAAATCGCCGGCAGCCTCCTACTCGATTGAAACATCCCTCAATATGTGTTAAGTTTAGTTTAGGAGACCCGTATGAGCGTGAACAACCGGTATAAAGACAGCGTCTTTTCCCTTCTTTTCAGTAACCCCGATACCTTACGGGAACTGTACAACGCACTGGAAGGGGTAAACCTGCCTCCCGCTGCGCCCATAACCATAAATACTCTCTCGGATGTGCTGTTCATGGAGCGTATTAACGATATCTCCTTTGAGATTGCCGGCAAGCTGGTGGTGGTTATGGAACATCAGTCAACGATCAACCCGAACATGCCCTTACGGTGTTTGATATACCTGACCCGGTTATATGAAAAAATAATCGACAGCAAGGACATGTATAAAAACCGGGTGATCCCTCTGCCGCAGCCTGAATGTTTTGTATTGTACAATGGGAAGGCTGAATATCCTGACGAGACGATACTGAAAATATCAGACGCCTTTGTATCGGTAAAGGAGTTGGGGATAACGGAAAAGCTGCCGCCGGATTTGGAGCTTATAGTGAGGGTGATCAATATCAACCAAGGGCGCAATGAAGAGGTTATAGGGCGGTGTGAAAAACTTCGGGAGTACAGCGCCTTCATTGCAACGGCGCGGGAGTATGAAGGAAGGTTGCGGAGCCGGGAAGCGGGGGTAAGGGCGGCGGTAAAATACTGCATAGAACAGAGGATATTAGAGGGTTTTTTAAAAGAACATGGATCGGAGGTAGTAAATATGTTATTTACCGAATGGAATTGGGATGATGCGTTAGCGGTTCGGTATGAAGAGGGTAAGGA
>JAISQR010000511.1 GCA_031274035.1 Treponema sp.
TTGTTCTCAAGAAGTGGTTGCACTCAGGGGTTTAATACCCTTTTAAGCTCCCCCGCGAACCAGTAAGCGGGATCTTGGGTATTAAACCCCTTCGGCACGAATAAAAGTTGTGGCTTAAAATTAATGCTTTAGGCCGTAGAGAGTGTTTTCTCACCAAAACCTTCGTGTCCTTTGTGCTCCTTGTGGTTAAATTTCTTCAAATTTGGGTATTTTCGCGGTACTTGGAAGCAGTGTACTTTCCTTTTTCGTGTCTTTTCGCGCCTTTAGCGGTTGAATTTCTTAAAAGTAAAATTGCTGCTTTCGCAGAGGTTAAACGGCGATCCACAGAATTGCGAACTTAATAATTTCGGAAAATGTAACCGCAAAGGCGCGCAAGGCGGCTTGGCGCTGAGATTCTTTCATCGGTTTATGTCTGAAAAGACAACGGAATGCTTAGTTTTTTACCCTTTTATGAATGCGAACCGGAGGTTCGATTATACCTTGCAAACTGCCATCGAACCAAAGGTTCGCGCTCTGCCTCCCCCGCGTTAGCGGGTTCTTGGGTTCGTCATTTCTTTTCAAAAACCGCCATACTTTCAATACGGGGCGTCTGGGGGTAAAAATCGTACCAGGATAAGCTGTGCAGCCGGTAACCGGCAAGGAGTTCCCGGCTGTCCCGCGCAAGCGAAGCAGGATCGCAGGAGATATAGGCGATAAGAGGCGGCCCTTCCCTGCAAAGCCAGGAACGCAGGGTAGGGGAAAGCCCCTGCCTCGGCGGATCCATCACCATAAAGCCGTAATGCTTCCCTTGAAGGAAGCGCGGCCACTGATCATCGCGGAGCGCATAGTAGGAAGCATGATCCCTCTTCAGATTTTCCCGCGCAAGGGACAGCGCGTTTCTGTTTTCTTCGGCAAGATCAATAGAAAGAAATCTGTCCGAAAGGAAGAGGGCAAAGGTTCCTACACCGCAGTAGAGATCCGCTGCCGCCGAACAGGAATCCGCCCAGGCTGCGGTTTGCAAAAGATCGGCAAGCAGAACTTCCAGCATAGCCGCATTGCTCTGAAAGAATACCGATGCGTCAAGGAGAATTTCCCTGCCGAGTATAGACATCCTGCCCCTTGCCGGCGTCCGGGCCGTAGGGCTTCCCTCTACCAGTAATAGTTCCCCGCGTCCGTATACGGTAAAACGGTCCTGAAAGGCAGGCGGAAGAATTTCCCCATTTAGAAAAGCCCTGCGGATACGCATATCGGCAACGGGACAATCCGAAACGGGGATAAGTTCTGAGCTTTTCCTCGCCTTAAAACCCAGACGGCGTTGGGCCTGTCCTCTCCGGGCAACGGAAGGCAAAGTACGGTACGGACCGCGGCGCTTCCGGGGGCTTGGCGGTTGCGGCATACTATATGCCATACTGTGCAGTTGTATCCTATTGCGGTACTCAAAGGGCTCGCTTACATGCACCTCCGGTTCCACAGACAGCGGAAAGCCGCCTATACGGAGAAAGGCGTCTTTAAGGATCGCGGTCTTTTCATCAATCTGGGCTGGATAGGAGAGGTGCTGTAGGGAACAGCCTCCGCATGTACTGAAAAGCGGACAGACGGGGGCAGCCCGCAGCGGGGAAGGCTCTATAATGTCGAGAAGTTCCGCTTCCGACCAACTCTGACGCTCCAGGATAATACGCCCGCTTACCACATCGCCTGGCGCGCTCTGTTCCATAAAGATGGTTCCGCCTTCAAAATGAAGCACTCCCGCGCCTGAAGAAGCGATACGTTCCACCGGAAGCGTAAAAATATCACCAATTGCCATAAACTTTAGTATAACATCATTGCCAGAATGGTAAAATAGGGAGTACAATAAAGTATGGATGTTTCTCCTCAGCAGAGTTTTCAGATGATTTCCGAGCCTGCCGAAGATTGGCTTACTATGGATGACGGCGCAAAACTCTTTGTCCGGCAGTGGGCTCAGGGCAGGACGCCCTGGGCTATAGTACATATAGTTCACGGTATGGCCGAACATTCCCTCCGGTACAAGGAAGCAGCCCGTTTTCTGGCCCAGGCCGGTATAGATGTTTGGGTTGCGGATCAGCGGGGACACGGCAGAACCGCGGATCTTGCGGTAAACGGACCCGATTGCGGAGGGCTCCTGGGGCACTGTGCGGATTCAGATGGCGCCTCCCGTGTTACCCGTGATATAGACGCCGTTAACCGTATAATAAGGGAAAAATGGCCGGGTATACCCCTGGTTCTCCTGGGACATTCCTGGGGATCATTTATCGTACAGAACTATATAGAACAGTACGGAAACGATCTTGCGGGCTGCATCCTTTCGGGGACGCGGGGGCCCGGCGGTCTTGACAGCAAAATAGGAGCGCCTTTTCTTACCCTGTTTTCCAGGTTGAAGGGCTGCCGGAGTAGATCCCGTCTGGTATGGCTTATGGCCGACGGATCCTACAATAAACCCTTCAGGCCGAACCGGACCGCGGCTGACTGGCTTTCCCGCAACGAAGCGGCGGTAGACGCCTATATCCAGGACCCGCTCTGCGGAAAGCTCGCGTCGGTCGGCTTTTACCGGGACCTGGCCTGGCTTCTTAACCGGATACACCGGCAAAAGGCCATGCAGGGTATATCTCCTACTCTGCCTATCTATGTAATTTCCGGCAGCGCGGATCCGGTAGGGGCCATGGGCAGAGGTCCAACCAGGCTTGTGAATGTGTACCGCTCTCTCGGTATTAAGGACCTTGAATTCGTCCTTTACCCTGACGCGCGGCACGAACCTTTAAACGAGACGAACCGCGAAGAGGTAAGGGAAAACATCTTGTCATGGATCACGAGGAAATTGGGGAAGAAGGACGGCGCCTAGGAGTTTGTGGGGCTTTGCCCAAAAATCGTATAAATTTGCAATTTATTGCAAATTTATACCTTGCAAACTCCCAAAGGAGCCCCGTTAATCGGAATTTTTGCATATTTATGCAAAAATTCACCAAAGTCCT
>JAISQR010000198.1 GCA_031274035.1 Treponema sp.
AAACTACATATACGCGATATGTAGCGTATATCCTGCAAAACCCGAAAAATATTTTAGTTTATTCTCTTTACGAATTCTTGTTTTCAAAAACAATTTCATTCATCTCGTAAAAACTCAGATTAGTAAACGCCTTTACCGGCTCATCGGCTCATCCAAAACGATTTCTGCTTTGGAGGATGGCGGCGAGTTATGAAGGTTTTGATTTCTGAACCGGTCGCCCAGTCGGGAAAAGACTATCTCGTGGAACGCGGTTATGAAGTAGCGGATCGCCAAATTACTACAAAACCGGAGTTGATAGGGGCTATTCGGGATTGTGATGCGTTGCTTATCCGTATTCTTAAATGTGATAAAGAGGTGATTCAAGCTGCCGGAAAACTGAAGGTAATCAGCAAGCATGGCGTAGGTGTTGATAATATTGATGTGAAATACTGCACGCAAAAAGGAATTCAGGTTACTTTTACTCCGGCGGCAGTTTGCAACGCCGTAGCGGAGCACGCCTTGTTTCTGATGATGGCTTGCGCAAAAAACGCGATGCTTACTACCAGGCGTTTCGTTGATAAGGGCGATTTTCAGATTCGTAACAAAATTGTCGGTATTGAACTTTCCGGTAAAATAGCCGGTATTCTCGGTCTCGGACGTATTGGTCGATCCCTTGCGCAAAAATGCGCCGGAATTGGTATGAAGGTAATCGGATACGACCCCTATGTTACGCAGGAACAACTTGAAGATTATATTCATTTGATGGATCGCGACAGCGTTTTGCGGGATGCTGATTTTATCAGTATGAATCTGCCCTGTACGGATGAAACGCGGGGCGCTTTTGGTTCGCAAGAATTTTCATTAATGAAAAAAACGGCATATTTTATCAATTCAGCGCGGGGAGGCGTTGTGCGGGAGGACGCACTGATAAAAGCCTTGCAAGGAAAAGTAATTATGGGGGCGAGTATTGATGTGTTTGACGAAGAACCGCCTTCTGCTGAAAATCCGCTGCTGCGTATGGAAAATGTTTTTGTAACTCCGCATTATGCCGGCGCTACAATTGAAACAACAACAGCCGTATCGCTTCATGCGGCTATGGGAATAGATGAGGTGTTGTCGGGAAAAAAAGTCAGTTGGCCGCTTAACAAAATAACTTGATAGCAAAAGGGGTGTAACTGTTTTGCATTAATACATTTTTAATGGAAACATTTTTATCGGAGAGTGAGGTTTAATAAAATGGGGAAGACGATTGAAGAAAAGATAGCATTTTTAAAAACCTGTGAAACAGGTTTTGTAACGGATGCCCTTAATTTGCTGGGTATTCGTGATTGCTGGGTGGAAGGAGTGTTGCCGGTTAAGCCCATGAATGGCGCGACGATGGTTGGGGAGGCGTTCACGACCCGGCTCACTTTAGTACGGGATGTAGAGAAACCTGTTTCGCTTTATCATGTTGTAGATCAATGTCCGGCAGGGCAGGTTATTCTTGCCGCTGATATCAAAGAGACATTTTTGATTGGCGTAAACTTGTTGACCCGTGCCGCAAACAAAGGCATAGCGGGTTTTATCGTCGAAGCAAAAAACAGGGATGTTGCTGACATCCGGAAATTGCCGATGCCTGTGTATGGACAGGGAACGGGCGTTAAAGTGTTGCCTACACAGCTAAAACCGCATTGTGAAACAAAGGTTCCTATTTATTTTGGCGGAGCAAAGATTTATCCCGGTGATATTGTTGTGGGCGATGATGATGGCGTTGTTATTATTCCCAGAAACAGGCTTGATGATGTTCTTTATCAGGTTGAACTTGTTGCTGATGTCGAGCATGAAATAGCGACAGTCAATCGTGATCAGAAGAATTTGCCTGTTGAAGATTTCTTGAAAGTTCTTTCAAGAAAGAAAAAACCGCGTGAATAATACAATCAAATTGTTTGTGATTTTGGTCGCGCTTTGGTTGACCAATTAAAAAGAAATGGAGGAAAGAAAATGAAGAAAAAAATCGGATTTAAGGTGGCGCTCGTTTTAAGCGTTGCATTGGCCTTGCTTTTGGGCGCCTGTTCCGGCAGCGGTAACAGCGCTCCTGCGGCAAGTGCTGCGGTCGATAACGGTTATGAAAGTTTGCGTATCCGCATCGGCCATAACAATCCAACTGATCACTTTATTCATCTGGCCGCAGAAGCATGGGCCAAGAAGGTGGGCGAAGCGACTGGCGACAAAGTGGTATTTGAAATTTATCCTGCGGAATCAATCGGTTCGGAAAAAGAAATGATTGATGGTATTGTAGCGGGTTCCGGTTTGGACGTTTACATGGGATCCACTTCGCCGTTTACGGTTCACGATAGGCGCATAACTTTCTTTGAAGGCCCCTATCTTTTTGAGAGCCGCCAGCATTTGTCGAATTTCTATCACAGTGAGTTTATGCAGAAAACTCTTAACGAGGAACTTGCAAAAACCTGTAATGTTCAAAGTATTGGCCAAATCTACTATGGTACCCGTCATGTCACCTCGAATAAACTTGCAAAAACTCCTGCGGAATTTAAATCGCTAAAGATACGTGCGCCGAAAGCGGAAATGTTTATGGACACCGTTGCGGCTATGGGCGCTTCTGCCACTCCGGTAGAATTTAGCGAAACCTATCTTGCGTTGCAGCAAGGCGTTGTTGATGGGCAGGAGAATCCTCCGGCATCCATCAACTCCATGAAATTTCAAGAGGTGCAGAAATATCTTATTCTTACAGGGCACATGGTACAGCAAAATCATATTCTGTTGGCTGAGTATACCCGCAAAAAAGTATCCCCCAAACTCCTTGATCTTCTCCTTAAAACAGCAGCCGAGACCGGTGAAGAGTATATGAAAATTTCCTGGGGTATTGAGGATAACCTGATTAAAGAGCTGGGTAAGACTCTGCAGGTTGTTGAAGTAGATCAAAGCTTGTTCCGCGCGGCTATGGACCCTGTGTACAAGAAATGGATCCCGATTTGGGGGCAGGACTTAATGGATGCTATTGCTGCGGCAAAATAAGAACCGCACCTATATTTGTGTTTTTCAGCCTGCCTTCTGATGAGAAGGCAGGCTTATACAAGGCGGAGAAGAAATGAAAAATAGAATTGGATTCAGTGTTTTATTGGCTCTCATTTTGAGTTTTGTGTCGGCGGTACTGCTCCTTGGCGCATGTTCTGGTCGCGGTAGCAATGCACCGGAGGCAAGCAGCGGAACAGTCGATAACGGTTATGAGACTTTTCGTATTCGCATCGGGCATAATAATTCAACTGAACACTTCATTCATCAGGCAGCAGAGGCATTGGCCAAAAAAGTCGGAGAGGCGACCGGCGGTAAGGTTGTATTTGAAATTTACCCGGCGGAGACTATTGGAACAGATCGGGAAATGGCCGATGCCATCGTCGCCGGTTCGGGTTTGGATGTCTTTATCGGCGCTACAGGGTCATTTACGCAGCATTATACCCGCTTAACTTTTTTTGAAGGGCCGTATGTTTTTGAGAGCAGGCAGCATTTGTCTAATTTCTATCACAGCGATTTTATGCAGAAAACTCTAAATGCGGAACTTGCCAAGAACTGTAATGTTCAGAGTATCGGGCAGATATATTACGGTACCCGCCACGTCACTTCCAATAAAATTGCCAGGACTCCTGCGGAATTTAAGGCGCTGAAAATTCGTGCGCCTAAGGCTGAAATGATTATGGATACCGTAGCGGCTATGGGAGCTGCCGCTACCCCGGTTGAATTCAGTGAAACATACCTTGCGTTACAGCAAGGCGTTGTTGATGGGCAGGAAAATCCTCCCGCTTCCATTGCGGCGATGAAGTTTGACGAAGTACAAAAGTATCTTATTCTTACCGGTCACATTGTACAGCAAAATCATATTTTGCTGGCTGAATATACTAGAAGAAAGGCATCGCCCAAATTGCTCGATTTGCTCCTCAAAACGGCGGAGGAAACAGGTGAAGAATATATGCGGATTTCCTGGGGCATAGAGGATAATCTTCTTAAAGAATTGGGCAAGACAATGCAGATCGTTGAAGTAGATCAAAGTTTGTTTCGCGCGGCAATGCAGCCCGTTTACAAAAAGTGGATTCCCGTTTGGGGGCAGGATTTGATGGATGCGATTGCGGCGGCACGATAGCAAGTGTTCTTCAGTAATGGAGGGTGTATGAAAATATTGGCTAAAATATCGGACGTTTATATAAAAATTCTGAAGATATATCTTGAGGTTTTGCTCGCGTTAATGGTTGTGTGTATTATCATTCAGGTGTTTTGCCGTTTTGTTCTTTTTAGTCCGCTTGCCTGGAGCGAAGAGTTAACTACTTTATTGCAAGCCGCTTTGATTTTTCCGGGAATCGCATATTGTGTCAAGAATAAAACCCATATAGAAATGACGGCTGTTTATGAGCGTTTACCCCGGAATGGTAAAATAATTTTTGACGCTATTGCTCAAGTCGTGCTTGTAATATGCGGTTTCTATTTCATATGGTCTGTAAAGCTGTTTTTAGGAGTGCAAAAACAAACCGCGCTAACGATGACTTGGTTGCGGCTTGATGTTTTCTACCAAGTGCTTTTTTGGGGAGCCTTAACCACAGAACTTTATCTAATTTCAGATTTTCTGCGGTTTATACGATTTTTATTTGTTAAAGAGGCGGCAAAATGATGGACACCGTGCTGATAAAGATATTGTTTTTCATTGTCTTTTTTCTTTTAATGGTTTTAAAAGTCCCTATTGCTTTTTCTATGCTGGGGGGGTCCCTTTTTTATGTTATTGCCACAGGAGAAAGTTTAATGATGGTTACCCAGAGAATGCTGGCGGCGCCGTTAAACTTTGCCCTGTTGGCGGTCCCGTTTTTTCTGCTGGCGGGTAATATGATGAACCGCGGAGGGATCACGAATAAGTTGTTTTCTTTTTGCAGGACGATGGTTGGATGGATTCCCGGCGGTTTGGGGCATACAAATGTTTTTGCATCCATTATTTTTGCCGGTATGTCCGGCGCCGCTGTAGCTGATGCGGGCGGTTTGGGGCTTGTGGAACTTAAGAGCCTGTTCAGAATCTTCTCAACAGGACCGCAATAAATGCCAGAATCACCATCTGAAGCGAAGTATGCATTTTTCGTTCGCAATTCTTCCAGAGCCTGCGGGCCTTGTCTAGTGTTCTGTCTTACACAGAAGTAGGAATAACCACGGACGACACAGACAGACACGGACAAAGAAAAAGAGTAGATAGAGTCTGTCTATAAAGTCAAAAAAACAGCATTAAAAATCAGAAATAAATCAGAAATTAGTTGAATAAAAAATAAATAATATTTATAATCAGAAACTATGAAAATGAAATTATTTGTACCTTTGGCGTTAAAGTTTGA
>JAISQR010000218.1 GCA_031274035.1 Treponema sp.
CTTTTTTGCAAATTTGACATTTCTAGTCTTTCGTAAGTCATTGTATTATAAAGACTTAGGATTTCAGAAAAAGGTCGAAATTCACGGAAACAGAGTTTTCGGAGGGGACTCACTTTTAAGAAATTCAACCACTAAAGGCGCGAAAAGACACGAAAAAGCAAAGTACACTACTTCCAAGTACCGTGAAAATACCCAAATTTGAAGAATTTTAACCGCTAAGTACACATCGAACCGCGAACCTTCGGTTCGGTGGTTCGCGAACACAAAGGAAGGACGGAGTCCAGAGGGTTGCCATCCAATTCTTCTTCCCTTTGTGCACGCAGACCATAGGTCTGATGTGCCCCGGAACCCCTGGGTTCCTTTGCGGTAAAATTTCTTCGTTCTTAAGTTTGGGTCAAGTTTAGGACATCCGGCAGGGGAGGCAGAAAAGGGCCGTGGGCGTGTTGAGCGGCTGGAGAAGCGGGATGCGCGGCAGGATGTAAAGACTATCGTGCAATACCGGACATTCAGGACGGAAAAAGGCAAAGAGACGGTACAAACGGACCGGTATTACCTCTCAAGCGGGGATTTTTCCGCGGACGAGTTCTTGAAATACATCCGCGGGCACTGGTCGATAGAAAACCAGTTACATTGGATGCTGGACATTACGTTTCGGGAAGACGAGTGCCGGCAAACGCCGCATGATGCACGCCGCCCTGGATTCGGATTTCCTGTATCAGGCATTGTTCTCAGAGTAAACGCCGATGCCCTGATCCTTTAAGAAACCAACTCATTGGGTAGTTTCCTAATAAAATACGCATAATTATATAGAAAGAGGGGGTAAAGGGCTAAAGTAATCCCTTATTATTAAAGGGCTATAATTTCCCCTTTTCAATCACACCAATTCGTTTTTTTACTTTACAACTTATCACTTTTAAGGCTATTATTTATCATCCGAATATACTACATAAGTTTTTGGGGGATAGACTTGTTGATATAATTAGTGTAGAATAAGTCGATTATTTTGCGAAGGTACAGGGTATGTACCCTGAGTCAAATACCTTACAACAACATACTCCGCTGCAAGCAGCGGGGTATGTTGATTTTTAGCTTTTGTGAAAATCAGTGGTTTTTGAACACGACAGGGGGAAATATGAAACTGAAATTTAGGTTGACATTGACTACCGGCTTTATGATAGTGGTGGTCATCGCATCGCTTTCAATTATCTTGCTTAACAGGACAAGTACAATGCAGATTGCCGCGGCGCAGGAGAATCTGGAAAACATTACCGGGCTGCAAGCGAGGGATCTCGAAACCCGCTTCCAGGTATATTTGGATGTGGTAGTCTCTCTTTCTCAAATCATGAACGGTTATGAATCGGTAGACCCCGAGGTACGGCGTACCCGGTATTCCGAAATGCTGTCGGCGATAATGGAATCCAGATCCAACTTTGTGGGGTTGTATACGGTGTGGAGGCCCGGCGCCATTGATGACCGGGCCGGTGAATTAGCCAATACCGAAGCGACCGATTCCAGCGGTAACTTTATCACTTTGGTTTCCCGCGATACGGGTACGCTTCAGGTACGGGCCTATACAGACTGGCAGAACGCCCTGGCGCAGGTTAAAGATATACCAACTGTCAGCAACCCTACCCGCGTAAGGGTAAACGGGAAGGATACTTGGGTTGTCAGTATAACCGCTCCCATTATTCCCGAAGGTACGACCCAAATTGTGGGGCTTGTTGGGGTAAACATTGATATCAGCGGAACTCAACCGATTGTTGAGAATTTAAGACCTTATGAAACCGGACGGGCGTTGCTTATCAGCAATAATGGTACGGTGATGGCCCATTACGACCCCTCAAAGATCGGGTCAACCGTTGAGCAGGCTCTCCTCTCCGTTGTAGGCACGGAAGGGATCTCCGCAGCTAATGAAGCCCTTAGAACAGGAGATCCGGTGGTCTTTATGAAGAACGGACGTATCTGCTCTGTCTATCCCTTCTATATAGGGGATGTTGACACCGCTTGGGCTCTGATGGCTTCGGTGGAGGAAGGTACTGTTCTTGCCGAGGTGAATAGTATAACCCAATTTACCATTATTATCGCGGTTATCTTTATCATTGTAACATCGGTCATCACCTTTTTCGTGTCATCCAGCATCGCCAAACCTATCGTTAATGTATCCCTTACTCTCAAGGATATTTCCGAAGGGGAGGGCGACTTGACCAAGTCCATCAATGTTACATCCCATGATGAGATCGGCGACTTGGCGCTGTATTTCAATAAGACCCTGGAAAAGATTAAAACTCTCGTCATTACTATCAAACAACAGGCGGTAACCCTCTTTGATATTGGGAGCGAGCTGGCATCCAATATGACCGAAACCGCCGCGGCAGTCAACGAGATTACCGCCAATATTCAGAGTATCAAGGGCCGTGTCATTAACCAGTCCGCTTCCGTTACCGAAACCAACGCTACAATGGAGCAGATCACCGTTAATATCGACAAACTAACAGGCCATATCGACCGTCAGACCTCCAGCGTTTCCCAGTCATCTTCGGCTATAGAACAGATGCTTGCCAATATCCAGTCTGTTACCCAGACCCTGATCAAAAATGCCGACAATGTAAAGGTTCTTGCGGATGCCTCCGAAATCGGCCGGTCGGGGCTCCAGGAGGTCGCCGCCGACATCCAGGAGATTGCACGGGAATCCGAGGGGCTTCTGGAAATTAACGCGGTGATGGAAAACATTGCGAGCCAGACTAACCTCCTTTCGATGAACGCCGCTATTGAGGCCGCCCACGCGGGAGAGGCGGGAAAGGGCTTTGCGGTAGTGGCCGATGAAATCCGAAAACTCGCTGAAAATTCGGGGGAACAGTCTAAGACCATCAGTACCGTACTTAAAAAGATAAAGGATTCCATCGACAAGATTACCAGATCCACCGACGCGGTACTGAATAAATTCGAGGCCATAGACAACGGTGTAAACACCGTGTCGGACCAGGAAGAGAATATTCGTAATGCCATGGAAGAGCAGGGTAGCGGAAGCCAGCAGATTCTGGAAGCCATATCGCAGCTTAACGATATAACCCAGCTTGTTAAGGGCGGGTCTATGGAGATGCTTGAAGGAAGCAAGGAAGTTATTCAGGAGAGCAAAAATCTGGAACGGGTAACCCAAGAGATAACCAACGGGATGAACGAGATGGCTAGCGGTGCGGATCAGATCAACGTCGCGGTAAACCGGGTAAATACCATCAGCGGACAAAACAAGGAAAATATTAACATCCTGGTTAACGAAGTTTCAAAATTTAAAGTTGAATAAGCCGCTTGGAATACATAGGAGTTTGCTGCGCTTGCGCATAAAACTCCTATGAGTTTGTGGGGCTTTGCCCAAAAATCGTATAAATTTGCAAACTCCCATCGAACCTCCGGTTCGCGGGGAGCCTCGATAATCGGAATTTTTGCATGAAGGTGTGCCAAAGGCGCCTGCGGTTTTACTTTTAACCACGAAGATGCACGAAAGACACGAAAAAATAAGGCATAACGAAAGGATTACGGGCAAAAATTTCGTGCTTTTTGTGGTTATAAAACATCCAAAGTAAACGCATATGGGTATTAGACCCCCTTCGAATAAAAAGTCCACGGATTACACAAATTAACACGGATTTTGTTCATTGGTTTGCGTTAATCCGTGGATAAAAATTCTTAGTGTGCCCCCTCCTATGGGTTTTGTCCGTAGGCAGGGTATGTTTTGTGTAACAAGGCCGGTTTCCGCGGGCCTAATACTTCTCTTTAATCTCAACCCTATCCACGCCGCTGTCCTTTAGCGTCCTGGCAACTTTTGCAATATCTGTAACGGAAGGAATACCGACAAAGAGCCGCAGCTTGGCGCCCTTGTCCTTGCCGGATTTTCCCGTAACCTGGTTCAGGTCAGTAGACTGTATACGAATACCAAATGAACTGATAATATCCAAGGTGCGCTGGGTGTCTATTGTATTATTCTTAAAGGTCAATTCCATGAATTTATTACGCTCCGAGGGGAATATGTATTTTTCAAGATAACCTAAAACCACAAGGGAAATGAGGGCCAGCACTTCGGCTGTTATTGCGGCAATGAAGAGGCCCGCGCCTATGGTCAGCCCAATTCCCGCGGCAAGCCAGAGGGACGCGGCGGTAGTAAGTCCCTTGATATTGTTCCCCAGGCGTATAATGGCGCCGGCGCCGAGGAAGCCTATTCCCGAAACAACCTGGGCGGCGATACGTCCGGGATCGCCGCCTCCGCCCATACCCTGCTGGGGCAGCCAGATAGAAAGGAGCATGAGGAGGGTTGCCCCGATGGTGATGAGTATGTGCGTGCGCAAGCCGGCAACCTGACGCCGGCTTGATCGTTCCAGCCCGATAACAGCCCCCGCAAGAAAACCCGCTCCCAGGCGGATGATTATATCCATTTCAGTTATATTCATATATTTTATCCTTAACCCTTAAAAATTCCTGGTATAACTAAAGCCTTTTCTGTAATTCCCCTATACGTTTCTCAAAATTTTCCCCTTGTTCCCTTATCCTGCTTATAAAGGAATTATCCTCAGCCTTTCCTGCCACCTGTTCCATCTCTTCTTTATTGCGGTAGGTAATACTTCTAAAAGGATCGTAAAAATCCTTGGCGCGGCTTGTATAGACCTGTCCGCTGATCCATTTTTTTGTTTTAACAAGGGCGGACAGTTCCGCTTTAAAAGATTCAAGATCGATTGCGTCATCCCTGAACATACACAGTACATGCCATGCGTGCCGTATCCTGTCATAGGGATAGGAAGCGGCCATCCTGTCGTATTCGGCGTGAATACCATCCCAGTCCCGAATATTTCCCTCCCGTATGAGCTTTCTCAGTCTATCCAGACGGAACGCGGGTACTATCTGACCGCCAAGGTTGATCCATTCGGCTGTGCGCGCCAAATCCCCCTCATCAACATTTTTCAGTATCATAAGCAAGTCCTCCCAGCCGGCTTCCCTGTGCAGCAGGAAATCGGCCAGGGTCTTTACGGCATAGTAGCGGAGCATCTCACGGTAGGCGGTATATGCGCGGCGGGGCTTGAGGATAAACGCGCCGCGCTTGTGCCGCTCAATGTTCAGGGCGGGAAGGGCTTCGTCGCAAACCGCCGGATCGTACTCAGGGTCGTCCAGGTCTCCGTCCGCTTCATCCTGCTTCCAATCTAAAGGCAAAGCCGGAGTATCTGTGCCTACACCCGGCTCAAGGCCGGCAGCCTTAAAGCAATCGTCCATATAGGCCAAAGCCGCGATAATCTCCTCTACGGTATCCGGCGCCAGGTAGTCTGTTTCTATATGCTGCTTTTTTACCTTCCGCTTGTCGCGCCATTGGGACTTCCAGGAATTTCTTTCCAGCGCATATAGATTATACATCCAGAAATAAGCGGGCATTACTTCAAGGCGGTTGAGCTCTACATTGTTGTTTACCAGGCTAAAGGGAAGGCATATATTGAGTTCGTAGGGATAGTTTCCCTTGCTGATGAGGACAAAACTGGCGAAGCGGCTGGAATGTTTTAGCGTTACCGAAAGCCCGGGCCAAAACCCCCGTCCGGCCCGTATCTCACCGTCATTAGCGCGGCTGTTGTGGTTGGAGCCTATGGTGGCGCCCGCGGCCATGTTCGACATTCCCTGGATAAGGCTTGCGATAAGAAAAGAATTGTTATGGTGCTGTTCATGTATCGGAAAGATAAGGTTGTTAAGTATCTCGCAGCAGGAAACGGTGGAATTATCCCCCAGTACCGAGTGGATAAGCCTTGCGCCGTATTTGAGATTACAATTCCTGCCCATCACAAAGCGTACCGCCTTGCTGCCGTAAAAAACATGACACCCATAGCCGGCTATACCGTTTACCATCTCTACACCTTCGCCAATCTGGCTCGGCTCTTCTTCCGATGAAAGTACGGTTATGTTCTTTAGTTTATTGGCGCCTTTGATATACGCGCAGTTTCCTATAGCGGCGTCCTTGATTATCCTGGAACTTTTGACTATCGAACCTGATCCTATGGTTCCGTAATGGCCGCGTTTACAGCCGTATTTTTCCTGGGTTATGTTTTTAAGGGCCGCTGTCAGGCCGGTATCATCACGATAAGCGGCCCAGAGAAAGGCGTCCGCGCTTATCATATCCGCAAAGGGCAGAATGGACCTTCCGCCTGTTTCATTCATCACATCAATCCAGACACGCAGTTCTTCCTCTTCGCCGTCCCTGAGCACACCGTTCCCGAATTTGGCGTGGTTGGTAGTCTGCAATTCGTCTATCCGCGAGAGGATTACCTCGTTTCCAATAATATAGTTGGAAATATAGGAACAATCCTGAATTGCGGTATCACCGCCTATATCGCAGGAAATGATGGTACTGTTCCGTATGCCCGCGGGCACGCAAAAATCGTGGTGGCGCAGCAGTATGTTTCTTAATACGCCCAGCCGTATAAGCCCGTAAAAATTGGAGTTGCGGATAAGGCTTGGATCAAAATCGTCCTGCACAAGAAAGTTATCCCAGGCGGAACAGTAGTTATCGTTTTTAATGAGCGCCTCAAGCTCGTCCGATCTCAGTTTGCGCCAGGGATCAACGCCGTCGGGGATGGCGTATATTTCCCTAGCCTGTCTGTTCCGCAGCCAATACTCGTCCATACCTTTAGGCAGGTACTCGGAAGGAATAAAATTGTAACCGTAGTTATCCGCGCTAAAAATTTTTATTTCTTTCATGCAATTTCCTAAATATAGAGCCGTTCTTATCGAACCGGGGTTTTGGGAACGGCTCAGTAACCAGACAATAACAATATACTTCACTATACCCATAAATAGTATGATATTTCAATACGGCCGCCGATCACGGTAGGGCAACAGCACTTACTTTCAAGTTCTGAGAAATTACCAAAATTTAAGAATTTTAACCACAGACCTCACGTCAGACCAAAGGTCTGCAAACACGGACTTTTTGTTCGAACTCCCCGCTTT
>JAISQR010000219.1 GCA_031274035.1 Treponema sp.
AAGTTCAAATTCTTCGCGGCTTATGTCGCTCGGATAATGGTGTCTCGCCATAACATTCCTCCCTCCCATATCTATACACCTTTTCCACTATCTTGCCAAGATATTAGACAGGCTCTTACCCTCATATCGGTATGCAAACATTTTGGAATTTCCCAGCCCTATATCAGCCGCCTGTTCAGAAAATATACCGGCCAATCCTTTATCAACTATCTTACCCTTGTCAGAATAGAAAAGGCAAAACAGTATTTAACCAATAAAAATACCCTTGTTAAAGACGCCGCCGCTATGGTTGGGTTCAACGACCAATTCTATTTCAGCCGGGTATTCCATTCAATAACCGGACAATCCCCCTCGGCGTATATACAGATAAATTCAGCACAAGGACGGGGTTGAATTTTTAGGCAAGCGCCGCCGGGGATGGCGAATGCGTATATTTTATAAGACACAACGGAAAAAAGACGGGAATCCGGCGGCAATTTTACTTTTAGATTAACCGCTAAGACACGAAACGCACGAAATTTTTGCCCGTAATCCTTTTATTATGCCTTATTTTTTCGTGTCTTTCGCGTTTTTCGCGGTTAAAAGTAAATTTACGCACTTTTCCGTTTTTTTTCTTGACAATTTTTTTATTTTCCTATATCATAGTTCAGATAATTTACTATAAGGGGGAACAGAGGATGAAAAAACGCGGTTTGGTTCTGGTATTTCTGTTGTTGTGTTTCTTAATGTATAGCCACGCGGAAAATCAGCGTTTTAGTATTGGGAACTTCAACTTTTCGCTGTCGCCCAAGATACTAAAAGACGGCTCTATTACCGACATTGGTCTGGGGCTGGCGTATACGGACGCATGGTCCGGTGAAGTCAGGTTCCGCAACACTTCTGTCTCGAAAAATGAGGAATTCCAGGATGTTGCCGATTCGCTCAACGCGGTAAATGAAAGCATCTTTGAGGTATTTTTCCTTCCCGCCCAATATTCTTTTGTCAAAACCCCCGCCATGCGGCTCTGGGCCGGAGGCGGCCTCTATTACGAGTATAACAGGTTAGAAGAAAAAGGCTTTTTCAATATGCCGATACTGGAACAATTGAATCCGCCCAAGGAACGGGTTAATTCCTATACCAGCGAGTCTTCCATGCACATTTTCGGCCCTCTCCTTGACGCGGGGGGCGTCTATAACGCGGAATGGTTCAGCCTCACGTTTTCGGCGGGGATAGCGCCGGTATTTTTCCTCCAATCCGCGCGGAAGATGGATATTGTTCCCCTGATCGCCCAGGGCGCGGAATACGATCAGAGCACCTGGGGAAGCCCTTACTTTTATCTGAGTCTTGACGGCGTTATATTCAAATACGTGAATATTGTATTGCTCTATGATTTTGTTCAGCTTGATTATAAGATCGTCGATTTTGACCTCGGCTTTAACTGGATTACGCCGGAACAGAAACTGGTTTCCCAATCCTTTAAGATTGAGGCTTCGGCGTTGGCGCCTCTGGGCGGGGGTATACGCGCCCAGATTGGCTATGGTTTTACTTTTGATTCCACCCAGATAGATTCCGGGACGCCTGTCCGTGAAAACAGACAGTATCTTATTTTAACCGTCAAGAAAATTGGCGGATAGAGGGATTTTATGAAGACGAAGTTTGTGTTTGGTTTGGCGGGGACGCTTTTGGCGCTGGTTTTGACGGGGTGCATCACTGAGGCGGAATACGAGTTTGAAAACCAGACCAGTTATTCCATCACCGTAACTGTTGTAGGAACAAGTTTTCAAATTTGGTCGGAGAGTTCGGGGGACTTTGTAGACTATTCGTACACGTATATTAATCTTTATTCCGGTAATAAAATAAAGATTAAAACCAATACTGATATAGTAGATTTCGAATGGACATCCGGCAGTTATAATTCAAAAATATATGTGGACAACAAGGGAAATAAAGTAATTTTCAAGGAGTGATGATATGAACAATAAACAAATTTTAAGACAATGTGTGTTCTCTTTTATCGCGGTTTTTTCGTTTGCGGGTTGCGAACCAATAAGCGGAACCTTGAACGAATTATATGACTATCCGCGGGAAATTTGGGGCGAATGGGTACGCATAGATACCGGCGATATTTGGCGTTTTGGCAGCAACTGGAAAGCCACCAATAATACGGTCGGAAGCGGCGCGGTAATTGAAAAACAGTCGGGTAATGTCATTAAAATTACCGAACAGGGTAAAACAGATATATATCTTTTTGCCTCGCGCTTACCAAACGCTTCTTTTAGCGGCAGGGTTGCCGACATGGACAGCGCGGCCTCTTCTGTGCATGGGGGGCGTGCCATCAGCGGGTTTAATAATATGGCTATAACGATTAGAAATTTAAAAGACATGGCAAACACCGTTACCACACAAACCAATAGCGACGGAACCTACACGGCCGATGGGATTGTGGCCGGTGATGAATATGAGGTTACTGTCGGAGGCGAAACGACAACCGTAACGGTCAACACCGACGGAGATGATGTGGGGACCATCACGATAGTGCCGGACGGTGTAAACTTTAAGACAACGCTGGAACGAACCAGCACAAATCAGGATATGATGCGTTTACGGACCAACACTACCTATCAGTTTAATATCGTAATAGAGAACACCGGTGATGCCGACTGCCTTGCTCCAAGGTATACTCTTTATCCCGAGGCGGGGATTACGCTTGATCAACCAATAACAGGCATTTTATCGACAATAGAATCCGGCGCGACTAAAGTAATACCAATTAATGTTAGCTGTTCATCGATCACTGGGGAATCCGAATATAAAAAAATAGACATTACTATTTATTCGCAACTGGGCAACAGAACATGGAATGATTCTGTATCGCTTAAATTTAATAGAGAGTGGGTGTATCTTAATATAAGATCAGACAGCAACGTTCTTCCTGGAAAAACTGTTTCCGGTTTAATCATTGTTCCCGGGGCCAAAGCCTATTCTTTCACCACCACGTCGACGACAGGGGGAAGTTACGGACCCATCCCCAAGTATTATTCAAAAGACTACCTCGTTGTATTTTCCGGCGCGTCCGCGAACACGGAAACATTTTATTCCTTCAGCATAAGCGACACTACAGCGTATGCGCCGGGTCTGTCAGTTTTTGATGACACGACTGTAGGTGAAGGGGGCGCCGGGAATGATTCGGAAACCACCGCGATGCAAATTAACGCGCCGTATTCCGTCATGGCATATCTTCACAAAAATGATATTGATTTTTACAAGGTTAATTTTGGGCCCGCCCCCTGAATGAAGGGGCTATTGCTTCCAGATCAAAGAACCTGTGCCGATTTCTTGGTTGTTTGATTGTATGCGAAGGGTACATACCTAACACCCGTCCGCGCGGGGGGCGTTGGGTATGTACCATGAGTTAAATACCTTTGCAAACTCCCATCGAACCACAGGTTCGCGGATCCTTGCTAATAGGAATTTTTGCGTAAAGGTGCGCCAAGGCACACTGAGCAAAAATTCACCAAAGTCTCCAACAACATACCCCGTTCAGGGCCGCATACCTGCCAAAAAGAAAATTCCCGCGAACGGCACAAACATCCATAAATTTTTCGATAGTTTCTCTCTATAATTGTATGATTCCCGATAGACGCCTCCGTCATCCTTACCGGCTCTATATACGTTTTTGGCGTTTCGATCATATACTTAACTATCTTTAATTAAGGAGAACATACTATGCTGTACCCTCAAAGGGAACAGGCTTTGACCCAGGAGAGGTTTAAAAACCCCTCAAGCGAATACCGGGCCGCGCCGTTTTGGGCGTGGAACAACAAGCTGGATAAGAAAGAACTGGTCTGGCAGATCGAGCAGCTTAAAAAGCTCGGTTACGGCGGCTTCCATATACATGTACGCACCGGCATGGCAACCGAGTATTTAAGCGATGATTATATGGAGATCGTGGGGGCCTGCGTAGAAAAGGCTAAAGAAGAGAAGATGCTTGCCTGGTTATACGACGAGGACCGGTGGCCTTCGGGGGCGGCAGGGGGGCTTGTAACAAGGCATCCCCAATACCGGATTCGGCATCTGCTTTTAACCCGGACGCCTTATGGAATGGGGAGGGAAGCGGGGACGGAACAGCGTACCAGGGCTTCTTCGGGACGTACCGAAAACGGGGAGCTTTTGGCGGTGTTTGACATAACGCTGGATGGGAACGGGGACCTTGCGGCTTATAAACGTATAGGGGAAAAGGATACGGCCGATGGAATAAAGCTCTATGCCTACACCGAAACCGCCCTGCCGAACCCTTGGTTCAACAATCAAACCTACGCAAATACCCTGGACCCGGCGGCAATTCAGGAATTTATCCGTGTTACCTACGAGCGTTACGAGAAGTATTTCGCGGGGGATTTCGGCGCCGCGATTCCGGCCATCTTCACCGACGAGCCCCAGTTTTCCCAAAAGGGGACCCTCAATTTTGCCCGCGAGGATAAGGATGTTACGCTGCCCTGGACCATGGATATAGCCGAAACCTACAAGGCCGCGTACGGAGGGGAAAGCCTCGTCGACGGCCTGCCGGAACTCCTCTGGGATCTTCCAGGGGGCCAGGTTTCTCCGATCCGCTACCATTACCATGACCATATTGCGGAGCGTTTTGCCGCGGCCTTTGCGGATCAGTGCGGGGCCTGGTGTGCGGAACATGGGATTCTGCTTACCGGCCACATGATGGAAGAACCGACCCTGGAAAGCCAAACCCACGCCCTGGGGGAAGCCATGCGGTCCTACCGCTCGTTCCAGTTTCCAGGGATCGACATGCTCTGCGACCGGCATGAATTTACCACCGCGAAGCAGGCCCAGTCCGCGGCCCGTCAGTACGGCTGCCAGGGGGTGCTTTCGGAACTCTACGGAGTAACAAACTGGGATTACGATTTCCGGCATCACAAACTTCACGGGGACTGGCAGGCGGCGCTTGGTGTTACGGTCAGGGTACCCCACCTTTCCTGGGTGTCCATGAACGGCGAGGCTAAACGGGATTATCCTGCTACCTTCAACTACCAGTCCCCCTGGTATGAAAAGTATCCCTACGTGGAGGATCACTTTGCGCGGGCTGCCTCGGTTTTAACCAGGGGCAGGGCTGTTTGCCGCGTGGGGGTAATCCATCCCATAGAAAGCTACTGGCTGCACTGGGGTGCGAGGGAAAACACCGCCGCCGTGCGGGAAGAGATGGATCAGAACTTCCAGCGGCTCTGCGGCTGGCTTCTGCGGGGGCTTATAGATTTTGACTATATCTGCGAATCCATCCTGCCCGATCAATGCAGCCTGGAGAAGATAAACAATGCGGGGTTTCCCGTTGGGGAGATGTGTTATGAGGCGATCCTCGTTCCCGCTCTGGAGACGATCCGTGAAACCACCCTTAAACGGCTTGAGGCGTTTCGGAATGCCGGGGGCAGGGTTATCTTTCTGGGGGAAGCGCCTAAATACGTTAACGCGTATGAAAACGACGGGGGAAGGAAACTATGGGAACGGAGCGAACGGATAGGGTTTGAAAGGCTGCCGGTTCTCGCGGCCCTCAAGGATGTCCGCGATCTGGATATACGGGACAGTTCCGGCGTGGAAACCCAGGGGATTCTGTATCAACTGAGGGAAGAAGCGGATATACCGGCAGCCGCGGATGTCAAGGCGTCCGGGCTTGTCCGGTGGCTTTTCATAGCCCACGCCGATAACCCCCTAAACCCCGACCTTCCCGCGGGGGATATTATCAGGATCAGAGTCAGGGGCGAATGGGCGGCATTCCTCTACAATACGATAGACGGAGACATCGGCCCCCTTCCGGTGAAAAGCGATAAGGGCTGGACTATCCTCAGCTATCCCTTCTACGAACACGACAGCCTCTTGATTAAGCTGGATAAATCTGAACCGGCTGCGGCCTCTTCAACGCCGCGATTGTCTGCCTCTAATGCGGGGTTTAACGGCAGGACCGCGGCGATCAAGGCGCCGTCCTGTACCCGTTTCATCGAGCCGGTACCGGTCAGCCTCCACGAACCGAATGTTCTCCTTTTGGATATGGCCGAATATGCCCTGGACGCCGAAGCCTATAGGCCGATAGAAGAGATTTTACGGCTCGATAATATTCTGAGGAACGAACTTGGCTGGCCCGCCAGAGGGGACGCCTTTGCCCAGCCCTGGGTGGAGCAGGATACCTCGACCCCGCATACCCTCCGGCTGCGCTACAAGTTTGACAGCGAAGTTTCCATCCGGTGCGCGGAATTGGCCCTGGAAAACGCCGCCAATACCAGGGTAACTTTGAATGGAGAGAGCGCGTCCGCCGTGGACGGCTGGTATGTGGATAAGTGTATAGGCAAGGTAAAACTGCCGGAAGTTAAGACAGGCCGCAATATCCTTGAACTCAGCATACCCTATGGCCGAAAGGTGGATGTAGAAGCGGTATACCTTCTTGGAAGTTTCGGGGTACGGGTGGCGGGCGTCTGCTCAACCCTAACACCGCCGGTTGTCTCCCTTGGCTTTGGGGACATTACCCGGCAGGGGCTTCCCTTCTATGGCGGTAATCTGAGCTACCGCCTGGAAGCGGAAAGCCGCGGCGGAGAAATGGTTATCACCGCGAGCTCTTACCGGGGGCATCTCCTGAGCGTTAACGTAGACGGCAAGGATCGGGGGGTTATTGCCTATTCACCCTATAGGCTTACCGTTAAGGGACTTGCCGACGGTCTTCATAAGATAGAACTTATCTATTACGGCAGCAGGATCAATACCTTTGGCCAGCTCCATGCCAATGTCCGGGACGAGGGCCACTGGTGGGGGCCCAATTCCTGGCGTTCAGCCGGTCCCGCCTGGACCTACGAGTACCGGTTCTGGCCCCAAGGTGTGCTTAAATCGCCTGAGATTGTATAGCTTCCGGGGGCTTTGCGGCAGGAACAGGCCCCCTGATACTAAGGACGCATGTTTCAGCGGTTTTACTTTTAACCGCGAAGATGCTATGATTTAAATTATCGCCTGGTCCTATGGGGCCAGGGAGCCGTGCAAACAAGTTTGCTGCGCAGGTTGGTCTGTGCTGTCAGGAAATCAGGGGGAACCCGGAGGAACCTCGTCACGAAGATTAGTCTAAACCCTCCCCCGCGCAAGCGGGTTCTTCCGTATAACAAAGTGCGGCGCCGGGCGCAAAGCCCGGCAAGACCGCGAGGCGAACC
>JAISQR010000114.1 GCA_031274035.1 Treponema sp.
TTTTTCCAGAGGAACCGGATGCTTCGGACCAGAGGTCCGCCGGACCTGCGGTCCGAAAATTGGGCACGTCCGGGTCTGTGGGGGCTCCGGGTGGGTAACCGCCCGGTTCTACCCGGCAAGGCGTATAAACCGAAAAAGAAAACAACATTTTGTACCAGAACCTTATTCGACTTGCCGGGTAAAATTCTTTTCCTAAGATATAATCTGTACAATTTTCGAGTGACTGGTATTAGGCGGGCTTTCGCACTGAAGGGCCCTGTAGGGAGCATCTAGGAGCCTGTGGCACTTTGGTGAATTTTTGCATAAATATACAGAAATTCACCAAAGTCCCACAGACTCCTAGGAATAAAGGTGATCATCTGCTGATAAAGTACAGATATCTATACATACAGGTTAGGAAATTGCGGGCTTTACAGTCCGATTGTATGTGGGTGTACTATCTACATTTTTCATATCGTAACTACTCAGGTCTGCGATTTTCATGCGTATTTTCGTTCCACCCGGCCCGTTACAGCATTGAAATACGCCTTCATTACACCGGTTTCCGCTATCCTTGCAATAGTCCTAAGTAGTTACAATCGATTACTCATTGAGCCGATCCAAAATTTACCTACATTTTTCTTGAATTTACCCGTATACGGTTCATCAAATTTACCTTTAAGCTGATAGCATAATTTATGGAACGTGGAGGTTTATATGAAACGGATAAGTATGATTATACTGGGACTATTCGTTGGATTCTCGGTTTTTACCGTTTATGCAGGCGGTAATCAAGGCAGACAAAACACGGCAGGCAGCGGAAAACCACCGGTAACTATTACTGCTGTTTATGCGGTAGGTAATCAGATGACAGCCGATCTGATGCACGAGCGTCTTGAGGGGTATATGAAGGCGAATCCCTATGTCATGATCATAGAGAAGTTAAGTAATGAGGGGTCCTATCTCGACGCCATTAAGACCCTTGACGCAGTTGGAGAATTGCCGGATCTCATTGAAATGAGGGATACCCCCATATTTGTCCGTGCCGGAAAACTCGGCGAATTACCTGCGGATATTGTAAACCTATTCGGACAAACAGTACCTTTTAACGGCAAGGTATATACGGCGCCTATAGATGAATCTTATCCTTCCGGTATTATATACAGTAAAAAAATCTTTGACCGGCTGGGCATCAGGGTATCGGATATAAAAAACTATAGTGATTTTCTTGCAGTCTGTGAGAAGATCAAGGCTTCAGGGATCGCTCCCATCGTGCTTGGGGGCAGCGATATCTGGCACATCGGTTTCTGGTGGGGATACTTCTGGCAGAATGAAGTTGCCGTAAAGACCCCTGAATGGATCGCCCTTCGCTACGCAGATGAGGTAAAGTTTACCGATCCTGATATCCAGGCGGCCATGAACGGACTTAATGAACTTTTTCAGAAGGGCTATATCGAAAGAGGCTGGGCGTCAACGCCGGAAAATCAATGCCCCTCAATTCTGGTTAGCGGACGGGCGGCCATGTATTTTATCGGCCCCTTTGCTTTTCAGCAGATTATGGAAGCGGACCCATCCTTTGAATTTGGTTTTTTCGCAATACCCAATAAAGATGGAAAAATAAATGTCATGGGAGGGCCTACCCATTCAGGTTGGGCAATTAATGCGGAGACACAAAAGAATTCCGCAAAGGCGGAAGCGGTATACGATTTTATCCGTTACTTCTTTTCAAAGGATGTGTATACAAACTATATTTCCACCGGTAATTTTTTATCTTCACTAAAAGAAAAAATTGTATATGACAGTACTGAACAGTTCAGGGAAGTTCAGCGTATCGCCGCCATTGCCGACAACAAGCAGCTCAACTGGAATCAAAAAATCGGTACT
Source organism: Treponema sp. (assembly GCA_031274035.1). Classification (GTDB taxonomy): domain Bacteria; phylum Spirochaetota; class Spirochaetia; order Treponematales; family Breznakiellaceae; genus JAISNI01. The sequence goes on from JAISQR010000114.1 coordinate 1,864, forward strand.
AATGAGTTGCCTCCTAACTTCCGTAACTTCTGTTACAAGCTCGCCAGTGAATGGTTCCTGAATGTTTCTACGATTGATGCGGGCTTGAGGATCATGGATCAGGAGTGGGCGAATGTTACCAGAGATTTTAATCCGGTGAAAAATCCCCAATGACAAACCCCGCCGTAGAGCGGCTAAACTTGACCCATAACTTTCTCAATTTATGATACAATAACCCCAAAAGCCTATACTACGGGAGGGAAAAATGGCAGGAGGGGATACATTTAACAAGGAGGTGCGGGTTTGCCGATGTGGATTTCAACGAAGAACGGCTTGAGAAGCGCTCAGACGGGCAATGGAAACATTGTTGAAAGACCGGCAAAAGAACCGACCCATAAGGAAAAAGAGAGCATCCGCCGGCTTGTAACGATGGAAAACTCAGGCCGGCGATATTCACCGAAGCCCCACAAACTCCTAGATATACCTGAAACGCAGTTCTATCTTTCCTGCCAGCTCGCGATCCTTTTTCGAGAGGCAGAGACGAAAAAGATTTTCCTTTTGCCAATCATTGCGCATCTTGGTATCAGTCAGGGCTATTTCTTCAACAGAAGTCTCAAACAAAACTGGTGTAAAGCCCATCGTTACCTTACCACCCAGGATAACCTTACCGTCCTGAATTTCCGGCCTGTCATAACAAAGGAAATTTAAAACCAGAGGCGCCTTCCATTCGTGCAGGGAATAACTATCGGTAACGGTCAAGCCCTCTCCGCGCTTAAAAATAAATTCCCGTTTATAGGACTGCAAGGCAGCCTCGGCAGGGTATGCCCTAGTTATGTCCAAGGAGAAGCAGGTAAGGTTTTCTGAATGTGAATAAACAACATCATCTGCGCCGTGTTCGGTTCCGGGCGACTGTTCCCTTCCGTTAATGCCCGGCGTATTATGGTAGTAGGAGCGCATAGCCCACAAGGTGTAACGTTTTTCATTGAAGGTAAATTTGGTATACTCTTCCACTCCGGCATCAACCAGTACCGGCTTTCCTCTATAATAGAGCAGAAAATTACCTACATCATTGTGATTATGGCTTTCCCCGTTATGTCCGCCCTTGGCCGAAAAGAAAAAACCTTTCGTAATATCTTCACTATCTCGTGCGGTCAGCACCTGTATACCTTCAAAGTAGCTTGTTTCAGGAGCCTTAAATAAGGCCGCCTTACCAGCATCAGCATCCGGTTTTGCCGTAAAAAGATTTGCCAACTGACGGTATAAATTAAAGCTGCTATTGCGGAGTATGTCAGGTGTGTAGAATCTATTTGACCGTATATACGCGGCAAAGTTGCAGAGTGTATTATTACCGGTATTCTTTCCGGCTCTGTTAAGCAGATCTACCTCTGTAGATACCGCCGGAGCGGCATCCGCATAATTGACATAGTAGTTTTTCGCAATATATACCTTGTAAATATACGATACCATGTTGCGTATCTTCTCTTCCTGGTAGAGATAGGAAACATCGGTAATCTGCCCCAGTTCTTCAATGTAATCAACGAGAGATGCGCCGGCACAGTTAAAATAACTCGGCCCTTCGTCGCATCCGCCGTCTTCGGCATAAAAATAGAGGAAGCGGTTGATACTGCGTATTGTTTTGGCAACCCCTTTCGTATATGCCGCAAAGGTAGATGCAAAGACAAGGTATGAGATCAGCATATTAGAGTTAATCCAGGGGTTCCAGTTGTTTACAGGATCAGGGTAATCCAGGCCCATCCACTGATAATCGTTGTGTTCCAGGTATGGGGTAAGCAGACGGCGTTCCATTTCCAGTTCCATACGGCGCTTCACTTGGGGAGCACGGGCGGCAATAACTTCGGCAAGGAAATAGTAAACCCAGGAAATTACAGATCCTGTCTCGGCTGCGAAAAGGTCAATATAAACACTCCCGGTAATGTCGGGCAGTTCCTTGGGCGGGTCTTCCTGTATCATGCGGGTCTTATAGTTAAGATGAGCGGGAATTACCCATGTACTTTCTTCGCATATCAGCCAAACCGCATCGATGATTTCATCCAAATATTCACCTTTTGCTTCGATACATTCAGCCAGCAATAAAAGAAAAAGGTCCCGGCGCCGTTTGTAATATTTAGCCTGAAAATGTGAACGGTTACCGTTCCGGTAAAATTCAAGATACAGGGACGCTGTAAGGGACGGCCATTCCTGCCCTTTCCGTTCCTTAGCCATAGCCGTATAAAAGGTCTTCATTTCATCAGGCAAAGCATCCCAGCCTTGTCTGTCCTTATAAGACGGAAAGGGAAGAAATTCTTTTAAAGACTTTACCTCTCTAATCATTATACACTCTCTGTAGAAAAATATTTGCCGGACGCTAACCTTTCACCGAACCTATCATAACCCCCTTGATAAAGTATTTTTGCACAAAGGGATAAATAATGATGACAGGAACCATAGTAACCACGATCAGGGAATATTTGATTACCGCCGCGGCTTCCGCAAGACGCAGTTGCGCTTCCGGGTCTGAAACAGTGGAAGGATCAATCTGGGTAGCCATGAGAATTTCCCGCAGGTAAATGGTCAGGGGGTAGAGGGCTTTATTATTCAGATAGATCATTGCGTTAAAGTATGCATTCCAATGGCCCACACCGTAGAAAAGCACGAGAACGGCAATAATTGCCTTGGAAAGAGGCAGCACAATACGCACATAGTACATAAAATCGCTGCAACCATCTATCTTTGCCGCATCAAGCATCTCGCCGGGAATACTGTTCTGGATAAAGGTTCTTGCGATGATCATGTTGTAAACGCCGATAGCGCCGGGGATGATAAGCGCCCAGGGAGTATTGAGCATCTTCAAATTCCGTATCAGCATATAGGTGGGGATCATACCGCCGTTAAAAAACATGGTAAAAGTAAAAAGCAGCATGATGCCGTTCCGTCCCGGTAAATCAAGGCGGGAAAGGCAATAGGCGGCGGTCATGGTCATAATGATATTAATCAGCGTACCGAACAGGGTGTAGAGTATTGAGTTGCGGAAGCCGATCCAGACAGTGGTTGTATTGAACACCGTGTTGTACCCTTGCAGGCTAAGTTCCACCGGGAAGAACACTACCCTGCCTGACTGTACCGCCGATCCGGAAGAGAAGGATGCGGATACCACAAAGATACAGGGATAAAGAACAATCAGAAAAAACAAGGTAAGAATAACAAAAATAACCGTGTAAAAGGTCTTGTCGCTTAAGCTGCTTTTTCTCCAGGTATTTTCCATCTTAATAACCCTCCTTGTTCAAACTTCTGATATAACAAATCTATGGGTACTTGCAACCATAGGTTGCTACGGATATTAAAATATACCGCTTCCGTTAAGTTTCTTGCTGCCCCAGTTTGCGATTACAAGCAGAAAAAAATTGATCACCGAGTTAAACATACCGATGGCGGTAGAAAGGGAGAAGTCGTTGAGGCCGCTGGCAAGGCCGACCTTGTATACATAGGTTGAAATAACCTCGCTGAAATTGATATTCAGACTGTTCTGCATGAGCAGTGTTTTTTCAAATGCGACATTCATAAGACCGCCGACGGCGAGAATCAACATGATGCTGGCGGTCGGCATGATGCACGGAATATCCACATAGAGCACCCGTTGGAACCGTGTAGCCCCGTCCACAAGAGCGGCCTCATGCAGCGTAGGGTCCACATTGGAAAGGGCCGCAAAATAAATAATCGAAGCATAGCCTGTTTGCTGCCATACCGCGGACCAAACATAGATATGTTTAAAATTGCTTCCCACCGCAAGGATATCCGGCGGCATGACGTTTGTCAAATGCAGAAAAAGCGCTCCGTAAAGTCCGTTCCGATTATTCAGAATTTGAAAGATAAGGCCCACCATCACCACCGTAGATATGAAATAAGGGATATAGGTAACGGTTTGGATCACCTTTTGGTAGGGTTTAAGCGATAGTGCGTTGAGGAGCAATGCGAAGACAATAGGAATAGGGAAACATATCACCAGGCTATATACCGATAAGGTAAGGGTATTGGCAAGTATCTGGACAAACTTGTAGGACTCAAAAAAACGCCGGAAATTATCAAATCCAACCCAGGGGCTTCGGAACATGCCCAGGGCAAAGTTATATTTTTTAAAGGCAATGATAAGGCCCACCATAGGGCCATAGGCAAAGGTTAAAAGATATACCAAAGGCAGCACCAGGAGCAGGTATATTTGCCATCGCGCCTTGATATTGCTGAATAAACGTTCTCTGTTGTATTTTTTTGCAGCATCGATTCTTCCGCCCATTACCGGCCCCCTTTTAAAAGAGGGAAGGAAAATACCGCCGATACTTTCCTTCCCTCCGTCCTTTTGTGTTATTTCACTCTGTCGTAAGCGGCTTGAGCGGTGCTAAGCCATGCTGGAAGACCCATATTATTAAGATCCCGCAGGTAATTATTCCACAGGGTATCGTTGTTGATATCCCGGGCGCCGGTAACAAATTCCGCGATAGCCTGGAAAACATATTCGCTCACATTGACGATAGGCTCGCTGATCCTTTCAGCCTCACTAGCGGTATATTTCAACGGCGACGGTAAAATATGCTGCGGATGAGCATTCAGGTTGTACTGGTAGTTGTACCCATTGACCATTGCGGCAGCCGAAGCGGGGTTATAGGGGGCTTGCAGGCTTCCGCGGGTATTTCCCTGCTGCATGGAAGCGTAACGCGGGCCCTGATTATGCCAGAATTTATTAGAAGGAGAATTCCAGATATCGGTTATTTCGACGATGGACAGGGATGGGTAGATACCCAACTGAACATAGGCGTTGGTATCCTTGGCCAGATCTTCGGGCTTGCGCGTCCAGTCCACACCTTCCTCGCCAAAACGCTGAATAATCGAGATCGTGTGTTCAAGCATAGAATCCATTACCTTAAAGGCTAAATCGGGATTCTTGCACTGGGAAGTAATGTAAGTGCTGGAATTAGGCACAAAACCTGTATACATACTATACGCAACGCCGCCCGGTCCTTTGAATGGAGGAACCATAGCCAACTCGGCAAAGTTCGCGTTTTTATCAACGGAAGCCTGGGGCCAGTTGCTCAGGCTGCCGGCAGTGGTAAGGCCTACTATCGGGGGATTATTGTTTAGCTCCGCCCGCCATTGCTGCTGATCATTGGTAAAGATCGAAGCGGAGAGGACCCCGTCCTTATACAAGGTATTGAGGTATTGCAGCGCCGCGCGGAAATTCGGATCCACAAAGGGAGCGATAACTTTTTGGCCTGCATTATCCAGCGTAAGACCGGGTGATGAACTGCTTTGAGTATAGAAAACAAAGGAATTGATCAGGGCTGCGATAGGGTTTTCGCCGTAGGTGCCGCGGAACCAGCCGGAAATGCCGATCTCATCCCTGCGGCCGTTGCCGTTAGGATCCCTATCGCGGAAGGCAATAAGCACCTGCCTCAGTTCTTCCGTGGTGGCCGGCATTTTAAGACCAAGTTTATCGATCCATGCCTTGTTGATATACTGCCGGTTAGGGGTTAAATTCCAGGTTTCAGGCTCGTAACGGGCTAGATGGTAGATATGGCCGTCGGCACTGGTGATATACTGCTGATAGGTCTTCCTGTCTTCTTCGGGAATCTGGAAGAAATAAGGGGCTGTGGTTGAACTGGAAAGATACTTGTCCAGAGCAATAAACGCGCCCTTACTGCCGTAGTCGAAGATAGCTTCCTGGGTAAGATCATCGGTGATGATAACATCGGGAAGATCGCCGGAAGAGACCATCAACGCCAGCTTGGTACGGATCTCCTGGGGATTCTCGGGAAGCATATAAAACTGAATGTCAATATTATGCAGCTTCTCAAGGTATTGGGTAAGGTAGTTGTTCTTGTAATCAGTGATGAAGGTATGAGACTCCATCCCTATAGTCAAAACCTGTTTACCACCGGAGGCCCCCCCCCCCCCCGCGCTTGGTTTCCGCCTGCGGCGAAGAGCGTTCCTGCCATGGCAAGAAGCAAGAAAGCTGCCAATATCACTTGTCTTTTCATCTTTTCCTCCGTAAATTATAAAAATATATTTTCCCATGTTTTAACACGGCGTCTTATTATAAATGTATTTTTAAGAAAGCGCAATCTTTTTTTTGTTAAAATTGGTCATGCCAATTCCTTTTACCGGGCGTTTAAACGGAACTATGGTTTCCCCCCGGCAAAATGCAGAGTAGCAATCATCTGACTATGGGATAAGAAAACTGCTCGGAGTTTGCAAGGTATAAATATTCATATTTATGAATATTTATACCTTGCAAACTCCGAATACTCGAAGAGTACAGCATGCCCATTGATCGGGATTTTTTGCATATATGCAAAAAATCCACAAGTGCAATCGGACACGAAGTGTCCGCGGCTGCTAGCGAACACTCTTTT
>JAISQR010000142.1 GCA_031274035.1 Treponema sp.
GTTACCAACGCGAAGGAAAAATACATCACCAAATTCTGGCGGATCATCGGGTACGAAAATTCCAACATCATTTCGATACAGGCTGAAAGCGGCGGTTCTTTTACCGTGATTTGCGGGACTTCTATGTTTTACAAGTTCACGGTTAAAAAAGGCAAGGTACTTTCCCGGAAAGAGCTGCCCTCACGGCCGGCTGACCACCGGGACGGCATCGCCGAAAAATACGGGATACCCGGCGCCGGGAAGGGCGTAACGCTGCCCGCCAACGCGGGGCGGCGCTGGATTGCGCAGGCCTCGGTGGAAGCCTCCTGGCATGACGGCTCTTTTATCGTAGGTACAAAAGACGGCCTCTTGGGCATTGTAAAGAACGGCCGTGTATTCAACCTCGGCGGCATGGGCGTAAGCGGACCTGTGCGGGATCTCTGCGTGAACCCTTCAAAGACAAAACTCTGGGGCGTTGCCGGCGGCGATGACGATCTGGGAATGCTTTTTACCTACGACGACGAAAACGGCCTTGTGCAGATTGGCCCTGTAGAAGGGAAGGAAGCAAGTCCCGAAAAAATCGAAGCCTGTAGGTTGAACGTTCCCTGCGCTGTGGCGGTTTCGCCGGACGAAAAGATCCTCGCCGTAGGGAGCCAGGACTTCAAATCGGCCATGATAGAGTTTTATTTTTAGAGCCGGTGCCGGAAATGGTTTCCCCGGTAGGGCTTTGTTTGTAATCTTTTGGCTTATTGGAAAACGGCTGTCGCCTACACACGCTGTTCCCGCATTGTATGGATGGTTTCGAGCATACCGGCGTATAATGCGTTAAATCCGGCTTTTTTTGAAAGATATTCCGCGGTATTTTGAGGGTTGGGAGAAAAGGTCTTTGCTATCCTTACACAGGCGTTTACAGCCATTTTATAGTCAGGAAAAACCCCGCAATTTACCGCGGCAATTATAGCCGCCCCAAAACAGGCGGCCTCCTGTTCCGCGGGGATACGGATTTCCAATCCGCAAATATCGGCTTTTATCTGGCACCATACATCGGATTTTGCGGCGCCTCCAGATGAAATAACATGTGAAAATTTCAGGCCGCACCGCTTCATTTCCGCAAGATTCTTATCCAGAAGAAACGCAACGCCCTCCATAACCGAACGGGCCATATCAATGGCATCGGTTTCCGTCCGCAGCCCAAAGAAAACGCCGCAGGCGTCCGGATCAAATTCCGGCGCGTTTACCCCGGCCAGGTAGGGCAGGAAGATCAGATTTTTGGGCTTGCGCTCCTTCACGCGATCATCCAGTTCACGGAATGAGAGATCGGGGAGAAAATGATTCTTAAACCATTCAAGACAAAGACCGCCGCTTTCGGCTACCGGCAAAAACACCATGGTTCCGGGAAAGGGGCCGTAATGCAGGGCGGCGGTTTCCCTGCCGGATAAGGGCATTTTTGCCATAGTCGCCATGGCAAGAACCGTACCGGTAGACTCGCTGACGATTCCGGGGCTAATGTTCCCATTGCCGATCATACCGGCAAAATGATCGAGGGTTCCGGTATTCACCGAGGCGCCTCTGAAAACACCGCCCGGATCCAACCGGGCATCCAGGGGGCCGAGGGTGGTACAAGGTTCCACCAGGGGAGGGAGCTGGTCTCCCCGTATGCCGCAGGCGTCCAGCATATCCTGCCAGTAACAGCCGCGGCGGATGTCGAAGTACAGACTGAAGGTGGCGATGGACTTATCGGCGGCCATTACACCGCAGAGGCAGTAGGCCGCATAGTCTTTAAGCATGATATAGGCTGCGGTTTTCGCTATTACGTCCGGTTCGGAATGGGAAAGATGCAGTATCTTGGTCGCGGGCCAGGTAGGAATAATTGCCTTTTGTCCCGTTACGGCATAGCAATCCTCCCGAGTAAACCGTCCGGCCAGTTCCCGGCATTCGGCGGCGCTTCGTTCGTCCATCCAGGAAATGGCGTGACGGAGGGGCCTGCCGTTTTTTCCAAGTAACACAAGAGACTCCGCCTGCCCCGTGAGCGCTATCTGCCTGACAGAGACTCCGGCGTTTTCCGCGGAACGTCCAAGCTCCCGCAGTATTTCCAACACCGTGTTTACCACCGCGTCGGCGTCAAATTCCACCAGTTTTTCCCGGCGGGTGTATAGTACCGGACGTGAACACAGAGCGAGCCGTGTCAGGGTTTCGCCGTTGAACAAGGCCCCTTTGATGTTGGTGCTTCCCAGATCAATGCCGATAAATGCCATGGAGCTTTCCTTTTGTCGTAACTCTATCACGGATATTTTTCCCCTTCCAAATATACGCCCTTAACACGGATCATATCGTCCACCATAACAAAATCGGCCCTGGCTCCTTCCCTGATACAGCCGATTTCGTATTCCATGCCCAAAAGGACCGCGGGGTTAAGGGAAGCAAACCGGAACACGTCGCAGATGCCCGCGCCGGTGTGCTGCATCATGTTGCGGCAGGCGGCGTCGAGGGTGAGGGAAGATCCCGCGATTTGTTCGTCAAAATCGTATTTTAGATCCGGCGCGCCTTTGAAGGTAACCGGATCAGGCCCGTTAAATTCAGTGCTGTCCGAGATGAGGATGATCCGTTCCCGGCCTTTAATCTGCAAAACCATCCTGAGCATCCAGGGATCCACATGAACCCCCTGGGAGTCGCAGATTATTTCCGTATACATATTGCCGCGGAGGAGGGCGAATTCGTCCGGCCCCACGCCGCGGACTTCAGGATACCTGACCACCGCGCCGGTGGCGTCGTTGAAGTGGGTGATGAGCTTCAGGCCGTAACGGAGGAGGGGTTCAATCCGGTCGGGATAGGCTTCGCTGTGGGCCACGGAAAAAATCACCCCCGGACCCGCCGCGGCCCTGACATATTCTTCAATGCCTTCCCGTTCGGGGGCAACGCAATGGATTTTGAAAAGACCCTTTCCCGCTTCAAGAAGGGGCAGGTACTGGGTCTTGTCGATGGGTCCCTGCCAGGGATTGTGGAGCTTGTCCGCGCCGTAAGCGGGGTTGAGGTAGGGTCCTTCCATATTAATGCCGCCTATAGCCCTAGCGGCGCCCCGCTTAAACTCAATGGCCTTCCGAAGGCAGCCGATGGCCCTGAGGTATTCGTCTTTTGTCATATTGAAGTAAAGGGCGGGCAGAATAAAGGTCTCCCCATGGGAGAGGAAATGATCGGCCGCTTCCTCAGGTTCTTCATGGAACCAGTGTCCGCCGCCGCCGTGGGTATGAATGTCCACAAAACCCGGCCCGGTATATAAGCCGCCGGCGTCTATACGTTCGCAGTTTTCAGGGATGACCACTTTGTCCGCGGGACCGAAGCCGGTTATCTTTCCCCGATCGAAGAGAACCACCCCGTCCCAGATAAGGCTGTCGGGAAGGACCAGTTTGGTATTAACAATCGCTTTCATTTCAGCTTTCCTTTTTTTGCAGGGTGGCAAAAAACAAATTCTCCGCGTTCACTATGCAGGATATGCCGGCGCCCCAGGCCGAAGCGCCGTCGCCTAATTCCGAGACGGTGATTTCCACATCCTCCAGGATCTGTTTCATGCAGTTGCTGTTGATGGTCCCGGTAATAGCCTTGAGCAGGATTTCGTTGTTTTGAACGAGCCTGCCCCCGATGATGAGACGACTGGGATTAAAAAAACTGATGGTATTAGAAAGACCTATACCGATGTATTTACCGGCGTTATTAAGCAAAGCGGCGCAGTAAGGATCCCCCAAGTTGGCCGCCAGGATCACCTGTCTGAAATTGACCCCTTCCGGGGAATTGCCGCCGGTTTCCCGAAGCAGGCTGTCGGGGTGTTCCCGTATTATTATCTGGGCGTCCCTGCTCAGGGCCCAGCCCGCCGCGAATGATTCTATACAGCCATGGGAACCGCAGGTGCACAAGGGACCGTTCACATCCACGGTGGTGTGGCCCACCTCGCCGCTTTTGCCCGCGCTTCCCCTGAAAATCTTCCGGTCTATGACGATACCGCAGCCTATCCCGAAGCCCAGATCCGCCACGATAAAGTCGCGGCGGTTCCGCCCCTTGCCGAACCAGAGTTCAGCCAGGGCCATGAGCCTGGAGCTGTCATCCACGCAGATCGGTATATTATAGCGATCCTGAAGCATTTTTTGAATGGGGATATTCTGCCATTTGGGAAAATTTTCGCTGCTTACCGACCCTTGAGAAGAAGTTACAAAGCCGGGAAAAGAAATACCGATACCGCTTAAATCATATTCCTTGAGGCCCGATTCTTTGAGCAGATTCCCCATGAGATAAACGCAGAGTTTCATCAGCGTATCCGGTTCCATGCCGTTGTGGACTTCAATATCGCTAGAAGCGATGCACTCCCCCGCAAAGTCTATGATGACTCCTGAAAGGTGGGTCCCTCCCAGGTCTATCCCTGCATAGCGCCCGTAGCTTCCGTTAAGCCCCAGGATTTCTTTGGGCCTCCCCGCGCCGTCCGCCTGACGGGAAGTTACACGGATCAGCCCTTTTGCCAAAAGATCGTTAACGATATTCAGAACCGTCTTTTTATCCAGATTGGTCAGTTCCGCCAGGTCTATCCTCGAAAACCCCTCATTCTGCCGCAGGGATTCCAAAATTCTGGCGGTATTTCGGCTCCGCAAATAGCTTTGGTCCCCCTTTTCGGGCATGTTGTCCACTTCCTGCACCCACATAAGTAAGAAATATCTCCCGATTGTACTATTTTAGTGAGTTTATACCTTTAATTGTTTTGTGTAAACCATAATCATGCCTATGTGCTGTATTAACTGTCAATAACCTTGACAATTCTTAATATTACATTTAATTTCTAAACGATACTGGTTTCCATCTGGATGTTTTCCGGCTAGCCGGGTTGAATAGACCGGATTAGGTGGGAAAGTATTCAAATAGCCCTAATTTTATAATCTTGGTAGTAAAAATGAATGTACCACTATATCGCAAACAGTTGTTGCTTTTGTTCAGCGGAACAATCATACTCCTTTTTGTGGGGCTTATTTATGCATGGTCCATAATCGCCCTGCCATTGGAACAGGAATTTTCCTGGACCAGAGATAAAACCTCTCTTGTTTTCGTCGCGGTTATGGTCTTTTTTACCGGCGGACTGATTCTAACCGGTTTCATTTCACAATATGTTTCACCGAAAATATGTCTACGGATTTCAGGGTTGTTGATCTTTGCGGGCTTTGCTACTGCTTCCCATGTACATACCATAGCCGGAATGTGCTTTAGCTACAGCCTTTTTTGCGGCCTTGGAATCGGCATTACCTATAATACAGTCCTGAGTACCACGCTGTTATGGTTTCCTGAAAGGACAGGCTTTGCTTCGGGTTTTTTACTTGGCGGTTTTGGTTTGAGCAGCTTTGTTTTTGGTCCTATTGTGTCGTTTCTCTTAAACAGCGGTTTCGGTTGGCGCCGCAGTTTCTTTGCCTTGGGAATTATGTACTTGGTACTGATCCTTTTTGAATCTTTTCTGATTGAAAAACCCCGGAAGCAGGCGGATACCGGTGATGCCGCGGAAGAGGAAGGCGGCCGGAATTACCTGCCATCCGAATTATTGCGTTCAGGTTTGTTCCGGCGCTTCTTTTTGTGGGGAACCCTTTTAGGTTCCTGTACGCTCAATATAACCGGAATTGGCGCCCTGTTCGCGTCTGATATGGGGGCGGGGGCGATGCTGGCGGCCGCTGCGCTGGGTTTTATCAGTATTGGAAGCGGATGCGGGAGAATAGGGATGGGCTTCTTCTATGACTGTTTCGGTAGGAAATATTCAATGGTACTGATGATTTCATTACTTTTTGCCGGAATTTTGCCGCTTATTTGTGTTTTTTTTCTTCACAGCTATTTCCTTGTTTTCACCGGTTTTTTCCTGACCGGCCTTGCGGGCGGCAGCCTGCCTACAATATATTCCTGTGTCTGTAAAAAGTATTTCGGTGCAAAACATTTCAGCTATAATATTGCCCTTTTCAATTCGACCAATTTTCCCTGCGTGTTTTTGGGCAATTTTGTCGGAGGAATCATCAGGACTCTGACAGGTTCCTATTTGCCGGTATTTGTCGGAATGGCTGGTTTTTGCATACTGGCTTTCTTTGTTCAGTTATGGCTGGAACGGAAGCTCGGTTTTCATATATAGTGTTATCGTGATATAATAACCACTATACATAGCGTACATTCCAACAAAATCAGCATGTATTATTTTTCATACACTCAATATATAGTGTCTATATTTTTTGATGGCCCTATATATACCGTAATACATAACCTCTGTGAATGGTTACTTAAATGGTAATTAAAAGGAAAAATTCACCTAAATTGCAAATTTTTGTTTGACAAGTATAGGAAAGCATGATATATATGAATACAGTCGTTATCAACCGTGATAAAGGAGAAACCATGAGTATACCGCAAGGCAGAACAAGTTATTTCGGCCGATATGAAGACCCGGAAAAATTCCGACTGATTCACCAGGAAGGGATCCGTATTGTAGTGAATCCCGCCGATCTGGGTTATCATCATTGCTGGGGCATGAACGTGTCCCCTTATGATGGAACTCTGTACATCTCCCTGGCCAACGAAAACGTGGCCGGACAGCTTACACGGCTTGTTTCCTACAACCACGCCAAAGATGAAGTTAAGCTGCTTTTAAAAATTGAAGATCTGACGCTTCCCACGAAACGTCAGTTGCCGCATTCCAAACTCCACGAATCCATTGACTTTTTACCGGACGGCAAGATGATTGCCGCTACCCACTCTACCGGCAGATCTCCGCACCAACCAGAATGGATGCCCTTCGCTCATGTGGATCATATTTATGAAGGTTACCCTGGTTCCACGGTGATTACCTACGATCCCAAAACCGGACATTTCGACAACCTTGGGGTACCGGTTCCCCGGGAGAGCGTGTATGGAGCATGTTACGACGCGAGGTACAACGCTTATTACATGATCGGTTTTATGCGCGGTCATGTATACAGGCTCTCCTTGGACGACAAAAGCGTGAAGGATTTGGGGAAAGCGGCGGAGCTTTACTGTTACCGGCTGCATCCGGGACCTGACGGTCACATCTACGGGATGACTAAGTCCGGGTATCTCTTCCGCGCTAACGCGGATACCCAGGAACTGGAAGATCTCCGCTGGCGTATGCCGGCCTTTCCGGACAACTTTGTCAACAACACCTGGTACCGGTACTTATCGCAGGCGTGCACAATTTCGGATCACGAATTTGTGTTTACGGCTACCGCATCGGATGATATTTTTCTCTTTGATACGCAAACCCTGAAGGTACGATCCCTTGGAAAGCGGGGACCTGTAGACTATGCCAATGATTATGAAATTAACCCGCTGGCGCTGGACGAAATTACCATAGATAAGTATGGCGTACTCTGGTATACGCTTTCCGGATGGAAAATAGACCAGCCGGTGGACGAATTTTACCGGGCGCCGCCCTATAGAATCTTGGTCCGCTGGGATTTCCAGAGCGGGAAAAAACCTGAAGCCTTGGGCCTTATGGGCACTCAGGAACAAAATTATACCGGATCATCGGTGATGTGCATTGATAAGGAACGGGACATTTTTTACTGTATCGGCAGTTCGGTCCCAATCGGGGGCAAGCCCGAAGAAACACTCTCGGCGTTGTTTTGTATTGATCTTGGTAAATTCCGGTCCAAAGCCTTGGACTTCGGGCCGATTTGGAATCAATCGGTGCTTCCGGTTCCTTATAAAGAAGAAGAAGTTCAAGATATTCGTAAGCAGGCCAACGAACCGCCAAAGTGGGCCGGAGAGGATGTTGCCGGCCAGAACCCCTTCCAGGTCGTACCCATCAGTAATGTCATTCCCATTCGGTTATGGCGTATGACGCCGGAAGTGGAGGATTCCAGGGTGATAGGACTCGCCTGGGACGATGCCATGTGTGTCCACGGCGTATGCGGAGGTTTTGCCGATAAAAAAGCCAAGGAACGCGAGGGGCTGACAGAAAACCCGCTGCCCGCCGGGGAAGTCAGCGTACCTGCCGGCCGCCTGGCCGACGGACTCTATGGGTTGGAGAAACGGTACTATTTTAAACTGGTACCCAGAAAGACAGCGTATTTCCCGTCAAAAGCGGCTGTGGACGCGGATCAGGATGTGATGGTTTGGCGGACCATTCTGAAAGCCCGTATCAATGAGCGTGAAGAAAACGGGAAATGGGCTGTGGACGCGCCGTTTTCCTCTAGTTACACACTGGAAAAGCTCATCCCTTACGACAAGGTTGACGCCGAACTGCGCTGCTGGCTGGAAAAGAATCTGCGTCCGGAGCCAATCTCCGGTGCGGTGGAAGGAGCGAGACTCCCTGAGGTGACCGGACGCCGGTACCTGGCCATTCCCTCGGCAACGGCGGCGCTTGGGGACGGCCGCATAGCGGTGGGTACCCGGGACGGCCTGTTTGCCGTTATTAAAGCCGACAAGGCGTTCAGTTACGGTAACGCCGCTCCCTTGGGGCCGGTACGCTGCCTGTGCGTAACCAAAGACGGCAAAACGGTTTACGGGACCGCCGGGGACGTAGAAGACATGGGGACGGTATTCTATTTTAACGATGAGGAGGGTCTGCGGCAGATGGGGTTAATCAATTACAATTCCCCCGGCTGGATGGACGGCCCGACCGCCGCTAATGTGCTCTCGGCCATTGCGGTCAGCCCGGACGGGCAATACCTGGCTGTCGGCGGAGCTGATCGTATTGGGTCGGTGCATATTCTGAAGCTTCGAAAGGAGTTGTGATTGTTTTCGTTTTTTATAGAAAAGAGAATAGTCGCTTTTGGTTATTGAAAGACTGATGTATTTAAGAGGGGTATGGAATGAACACAAGGAAAAAATGGAAAATCAGCAGGGAGAGGCTGGGCCTTACACTTTTGGCTTTGCCATTCGTTGCGTTCATCATCGCCTTCAACTATGTGCCTCTACACGGCTGGTTGTATTCGTTCTACGATTTTAAGCTGGGTATTCCCTTGTTCAGGAATAAGTTTGTGGGCCTTGATAACTTCAAGTTTTTTATTCAGGACTGGAGAACTATTCTGCACTATCTCAAGAACAACCTGATCTTCCAGGGCCTGGGTATGCTCACCTCCATTGTACCGGTAATCCTGGCCATCCTGCTCTCGGAGGTGCGTTCAAAGGGGTTTAAGAAGCTCGTACAGACCACCACGACGCTCCCCAACTTCATCAGTATGATCATTGTCTTCTCCATGGTCTTTTCGATCTTTTCCGTGGACGGACTTTTGAACAAGGTATTGGCGGCGCTTGGCCTGATCAAGGGCGAGCCCAGCTCCGTTTTGATGAATGGGCCCTTTATTTATGTTTTCATTACCCTTATCGGTATCTGGAAGGGCGCCGGGTGGGGCGCGATTGTATACCTGGCTGGCATTGCCGGTATCGACTCGGAGCTTTACGATGCCGCCAGCGTGGACGGCGCGGGTCGGTTCAGGCTGATCTGGCATATTACTATCCCGGGGATACTGCCCACCTATGTGGTACTATTCCTGCTCTCCCTGGGTAACCTGCTTTCGGGCAGCGTGGAGATACCCCTGATCTTTATGAATAGTTTTGTGCGGGAACAGATTACCACCCTGGATTATTATGTGTATGCCACCGCCCTGATAGGAAGCGACTATTCCTACGCGGTAGCGGTGAGCGTTTTTAAGTCGGCCATCAGCATAGTATTGCTGTTTGGTTCCAATGCCCTGGCCAGAAAAGTGCGGGGCAGCAATATTATATAAGGGGAAATTATGGTTGTTATCGGGAGAAGAAGCATAGGGGACACGGTATTTGTTGTGGTAAATTACACCATCCTGACGTTGTTTTTCCTGCTCTGTATATACCCCTTTTATTACATTTTTATCTATTCCATCAGCGACCCCAAGGAGGCGGCCAAAGGGCTTTCCGTGTTATTCCTGCCCGTAAAACCCACGCTTTCAAACTATGTGGAAGTCTTCAAGATGGACGGTATCGTTCATGCTACGTTTATTTCTGTGGCGCGGACGGTTATCGGTACTCTGATCACCGTGGTTTGCTGCGGGTTTTTTGCTTACCTGGTTACGAAACCCCTTTACTTCCGCAAATTTATCTATCGAATGATGATTGTTACCATGTATGTCGGCGGCGGCCTCATTCCGTGGTATGTAACCATGCGGATGTACCATATGTATAACAATTTTTTGGTATATGTTATTCCCAGCGCCCTGAGCGCCATGAACGTGATCCTGATCAAAACATTTATCGAACAACTTCCGGCGTCGCTGGAGGAATCCGCCCGGCTGGACGGCGCCGGTTATATGAGGATATTCCTCCAAATAATCGCCCCCTTAAGCAAACCTATTTTGGCCACCATCGTGGTCTTCAGCGCGGTAGGGCAGTGGGGAAGCTGGTTTGACAACTATATCCTGGTTACCCCTGAAAATCTGAAAACTATCCAGCTTATGCTGTACGACATGGTGCGGCGCGCTAATGTGATATCCAACGCCACCAACATCGCTGCCCAACTGGCGGCTA
Source organism: Treponema sp. (assembly GCA_031274035.1). GTDB lineage: Bacteria > Spirochaetota > Spirochaetia > Treponematales > Breznakiellaceae > JAISNI01. Next base: position 10,504 of record JAISQR010000142.1, read on the forward strand.
TGGATGAAAAGATGACTCCCATGGCTATCCGAATGACGGTAACTATGGTAGTAACCTTTCCCATTATATTGGTCTATCCCTTTATGCAGCGCTACTTCATTAAGGGTATCATGATGGGCGCCATCAAGGGGTAAGGGACATTTTTTACAGAGCAAAAGACCGGCGTTGCCGGTACTAATATTTGCCGCCGGCCTATCCGCCGGCGGGGTGATTAGGGGAGAAGAAGATGAAAAAGAAAGGAACGAAGAAATGGAGCACGGCGCTTGTGGCAGGCGCGGTGTTACTGATGCTATTTGCCGCCTGCTCCGGCAGCAAGCAGGGAAGCCAGTCCGCCGGGAGCGCCGCGCAGGGCAGTTTCGACGCGAATGGATACTGGACCGGCGAGGTAGTGGAGTTGAAGATGCTGGTTCTGGGCGACACGTCAGCCTATAACAAACGTCTGGACACCCGTACCATGAAGGAACTGGAGAAGCGGACCGGTGTTAGAATGAGTTATGAAGGTGTAGAGGCCGACAAGTTTCAAATCATTATGAACAGTGGTGAATGTGAGGATATTATCAACGTATTAATCGGCAAAAACGAGGGAATGACGGGGTTCTTTTATGAGCTGAATGATTTGATTGACAAGTGGGGCAAGGATATGATGGATACCATGGGGTGGGCTGTTGAATTAGCCAGGGACAAAGATACCAACATCATCTGGGGCATCCCCACAGCCAACGGCCCCATGCTTCGCCAGGACTATCCCACCTGGGTCCGCTGGGACTGGTTTGCGGAGATCGGCGCACCGGAAATTTATACCTGGCGCGACTATCTTAACGCCATGCGCAAAATTCAGGATAACCATCCCAGAACGGAAGATGGCTATCCCGTTTACGGCGTGACCAGTTTTAATGACTGGGGCTGGCCTTACGCATGGGCACCGACATGGCCGCAGGTGTGGGGCAAAGCAGGTTACGGGACGGGGATATACCAGAATTTTGACGGCGACGGTGTACTGCGTTTTTACTGGGATGATGAGCCGGGGAATCCCTTCTTTGAGTCGGTCCTGTTTATGGCAACGGCCAAGTGGATGGGCATCCTCGATCCTGACTGTTTTATCCAGAATTATGAAGAAATGAAGGCGAAACGCGACAGAGGACAGTATATTTCCATGTTCAGCGACTATGTAACCCGTCAATGGAATGCGGATTACGGTCCCCAGGGTTCTGCTTATGAGCCCCTGCCATGGAAGGGCGGGGCATGGGTGAACGGTTATGCCAATCTGATTTCCGCCACCGGTTTTGGCTTCGGTATCCCCAAGACCAGCAAGGATCCTGACGCCGCCATGCGCTGGATTAATTTTGTATGCAGCTATAACGGAGCGGAGCTTCTCTACAACGGGGTGGAAGGTATTGATTGGGTCAAGGACGCGAACGGTAAACCCACGCTGACCGATTCTTTCATCGCCGATAAGCAGAACGGCGTTGGTCCTAACGAAGTCGGTTTCCCCCATGATCCCAGCATGATCGGTCTTTCTTCCCTGGCCATTGATCCGCGGTACGATATGACCGTGCAGTGGACCAGCGACCCGGCTATCGCGGCCTTGTCCAACACCAAAACGGACCAGGCTTTCAGCGATCATTTTGGGGTGCTGTCGCCGCTGGACGCCATCAAGCAGGCGGTCATAAAAGGTGATATGCGCGGCGATGGAAACCTGAATTCCATGGCCACCCGGATGAATCCGGGGGATGTCCCGACGAATATATCGCGGATCGGACAGCGAATTATCGAACTGCAGGACACCCAGGCGGTGCTGCTGTTTAATACCAACAATGAACAGGAGTTTAACGCGCTAAAGCCCCAAATTATAGCCGCATTCAAGGCAATAGGCTTGGATGAATATATGGCGTTTTATAAAGACCGCTGGGAGAAACAGCAGGCTATGGTGGGAGGGAATTAAGGCCCGTCTCCACGACGCATAAACGGCATACCGTAATCTCGGGTAAACCTTGGGTTTACCCGAGTTATTACGGTATTTTTGATGCGATTAAAGCAGTGAAGGATCCCCCGTCGGGGGATGGACAGTATTGTACTGATTGTTCAGGAAGCGCTTCTTGCCGATCTCGTTATCGTTCCAGCTATGGACATGCCTTACGCCCAGACGATCCGCTTCCGTGAAAAACCTGTCCACTTTTTCGGCGTAACCTTCCGAGTTCCACTCGGTAAAGTACAGGCGCAGGTATTTTACCTGCATTGCGGCAATTTCAACCCGATGGCGGATAATGCTGTCATCCGCCGCTTTGTAGGCTTTATCAAACATCTCTTCGGCGTCCGTCAGTAATTGGTCGGTGAATACCTCCGGCGTCGGCAAAGTGTAAATACCGCAGTGGTAATTCGGGATATCGGCGTATCGCTTGTAAAGAAGATCAATATAGCGGCGGATGAACGGCGCGGCTGTTTTATAATATGCCGCGAGGAATTCGTTGATTGACAGATCCACATCGGAATCCGGATTCCACATGAACCGCCCTAGTAGATAGGTTTTGAGCGGCTCAAACTCCGCGTTTTCATACCAGCAGGTTTCTTCAAACAGGTTCTTCACACCGTTATCTATAAAGTAGCGGACATTTTCGCGCAGTGAAAACAGGTTTGAAAACGGCATGACAATGTGTGGAAAGTTGACGACATAGTCCCAAACAAATACGTTATCACAGATTTTACCCCAGCCCTTGGTGTCTTCTTTAAACGCGCTGTTTGTTTCACAGCTATCGTTTCCCAGGTCGTGGTAGAAGCAGCACTCAAACGAACACAGCCTGATAATAACGTTTTTTCTGGGTTTTGTGAGTTTGGGCGGTTTGCGTGTGTAACGGTAGGCCAGCGTGTCGATGAATATATTTGGGAATTCCGGCTCAATGGCTTCCGCGATCCGGTTGATGAAACGGAGCAACGGGCCCATAGGGGATCCTTCTTCTTCCTCAATAGCGGAACATTTTTCACACTGACAACGATTGAACCAGTCGTTCTGGGAAATACTGAACACCGTACAGTCGGGGTTTTCTTCGATCCATTTCCGCAGTTTGGTCAACACAACTTCAAAGAGTCCGTCGTTTGTGAGGCAGAACTGAGTATGACCGTCATGCCGTTCACCGTCGTAATATGAAAAATATTCGGGATGTTCCGCAAAATAGTCTTCCGGTTTGCAAAAATAAAAGAAGGTATGTACCCAAGGCTGTGCGTATTTGATCCGGCCGCCATGTTTTTCAGTTGCATTACAAAGCGAACCATTCATCCGCAGTCTGGCGGTGAAATCCGGGTCTGTAAAGGCATCGCTGTAATTGGCTTCCCGGAAATTGAGCCTGGGCTTGTACCGCTCATCAATATCGCCAACTGAGAGACAGCAGCGCTTGGGCACATGGGTACAATCCTGGGCAAACCAGCGGATACCCAGGTAATCCTCCAGAAAAGCGTATACGCCGTAGAGCGTACCGCGTGGTTTCCCGCCCACAATCGCGATACTATCACCAACGGTTCTGAGCACATAACCGTCTGCGCCAAGATTCGCATTGGTGATGGATACACCGGCCTGCCTGCTGTGCTTGTTTTCGCCGAGGATGAACTCCTTACTTTCGTAATTGCCCTCATCGTCGATGATCGGAAGGGCCGTGCCTGTGGACGCGAATAGCCACCGCCGCAGTTCTTCCGCCGCATACTTTTCCGATGGAATTGCATTTTTGGCGATGACGATCTTCATGTCGCTCACATAGTCCCTGACAATAGTTATCATTTTATTCTGCCTCCTTGCCGCCAGATTTTACCGTGATAATTAACCCCATTATACCATCTTTATTCCTTTATTTCAAGGTACTAAAAGGAAAATTTCATTTAAATAAAATTATAGTTGACAGTATTGTCAAAACATGTTATTATATGGATATTATTACTATAAATGGGGATAATCAGGAAGTTATCATGGAAATTGCTGTCTTAGAATCATATCAAAGACTAAAGTGGTGAGGAATTATGCTCAATTGTGGTTTTTATGAAAGCGATATCACCCCTTCTCTAGGGTGTAATATGCCGGGTTATTTTCATCGCAGGCCGGCAAAGGAAGTTTTGGATAAACTGGCAGCCAGAGCTTTGGTCGCCAATGATGGGAAAAACGTTATAGCCGTTGCCGCGGTGGATCACATAGGTCTATCACGGGAGACTGTTAATGCGGCCAAGGCCAGGGTGAGGGAACTGGCAGGAATTGAACCTGAAAATGTCCTTATTGGCTGTTCCCATATTCACCAGGGAGGGCCGTATGCGGGGGATGAACTGAAACAGGATAAAGACTACGCGGAATTTGTTATAAATCGTATTGCGGATACCATTGTATTGGCTTCCCAACGGCTTAAACCCGCTGAATTGTATTTCGGCGATGGAAAGCTTGAAGGCTATTCTTTTTGCAGAATTTACAATATGGAAGGGGGAGGACTCCAGACCAATCCTTTTGGAATGAACACTAAATCCAGTATCAGTGAAAAACACCGAACTGTGCTGGGGCCTTACCGGGATATCGACAAATCAGTCCATGTGGTTGATATACGTGTTAACGGTAAAACTGCCGGTGTCTTGGTTAATTTTACCTGTCATTGCGATGTTGTTGGAAGTGAAACCGCTGTAAGCGCTGATTTCCCTGGGGAATTGCGGCGATGCATAAAAGAAAAATACGGTCAGGATACGGCGGTGCTTTACCTTCAAGGCCCCTGCGGCAACATCAATCATATTGACGCTTTTCATGTGGAAGAAACCAAACATTCCACGCGCTACCTTGAAATGGGCCGGGCCCTGGCGGAAGAAGCTATGCGCATTATGGCACAGGCGGCGCCGGCGGAAAACACTGATGTTCGCGCCGCCGGAGAGGATGTCGATATTCCTCTCAAAATACCGAGCGGAGAACAGGTGGCGTGGGCTGAAAAAACAATAGCCGCTGTCAAGGAAGATTTGAAGTCCCTCTGTGAATTTGATCATGATCAGGTTGACCTCTTCTTTGCAAAAAAAATACGGGACGAGTACAAACGCCAGGAAAAATCAAGGAAAATCTTCCTTCAGGCGATACAAATTGGAGAGCTTTGTATTTACGCTTCACCGGGTGAACTTTTCAGCGAATATGGCGATGAGATTATCGCCGGGAGTCCTTTCAAGAGAAAATGGGTTGCGGCGTACTCAAATGATCAGGTAGGGTATATTGTAGCGCCCGATTGTATGGTTCCCGGTGTCTATGAAGCCCGACAGACTATCTTCCCGCCGGAAGGCGGCGCCATGATGAACAAAGAACTTTTGCGTCTGGGTAATACCTTAATATAAAAGGAGTGAGTATCATGAAAAACATCATAGTTGACCCGGCAACAGATTTCAAATTTATTCCAGCCCCGTTTGTACCCTTCAAAGACAGGGAAGTATGCGAGCGGGTGCGGAAAATAAACGGGAAGGATCTGGAAAAGCATTCCAACCCGGATTTTAAGATAAAAGTCATGCTCAACCCGCATCCGGTAGTTATCGGCGATATTTTTACCCGTATAGCCGCTTCGGATCGGGAAAACAAAAAGCTCACCCTCATTCTGGGCAATCCCGAACCTGAAACCTACGGGCCTGTGGCGGAACTCATCAACCTCCATGGTATAAACTGCCGGAACGTGCATATCTTTGCCATGGATGAATGGGCGGATGAAAATGGGAACATAGCCTCCGAGACGTATAAGGCGGGTTTTGCCCATTCAATGCTGAAATACTTTGTGTACGCAATAAAGCCGGAATTCCGTATGTCCCTGGAGAATGTACATTATCCTACAACCGCCAACATCAAAGATTATTCGAAGATGATCACCGGCTGCGGCGAAGGCGGGGCGGACGCATGCTATTCAAGTCCCGGCTGGACCGGGCATTTGGCGTTTATTGATCCGGTGGACGATTTTCTGACCAGTGGGATAGATGAGTACCTAAAACAGGATGCCCGTATAGTAACCCTGCACCCGCTGACCGTAGCGCAGAATTCACTGCACGGCGTATTCGGTCAGTCCGGGTATGTTGCTGATGTGCCGCCCAAAGCGGCGACCATAGGACCCGCCGATGTGGTACGGTCTCGATTTCGGATGGAGATTCACGCATTGCTGACGAACAACACTTTTTCGTCCTGGCAGCGCATGACAAGCCGCTTGATCCTCCACGGACCGGTAAGCCCCTTAATACCCTCGTCGATATTACAGCTTCTGCCGACAACCGTGTACGTGAGCAATGAACTGGCGGCGCCCTTTGACTGTTGGGAAACGACGGCCTATTAGCAATGGTTTTTTTGCCATAGATATTATACAGACCGATCATTAGTGTCCAAAATAAGAAGTGATTTTGCCATGCGAACTCCTGCAGAACCGATAAAATCCCCGAGGGTTTTACAGGGGCCTTGACACCTTCCATGATGTTATTGTTTTCCACTTCGCTGTTTTGCATGAATATATGTCCTAATATTCTCAGCCTCTCTTCCTTTGAATAACCGGAAATGTGTATCGGGTAATAGGAAATAATGTTCCGGCCCATTACGGTATTCTTTTTCATCCGCCGGTATTTCGCGCTTTTCTTCAACCATGTCACAAGCCATACTTTTGGCGGTTGAGAGCGGCAAAATAACCATAATCAGCATAAACGGAACCTCTCCCCTTTGCGGAGAAACATTCAAGGTTTACCGGCAGGTTTGAAATGGCAATAGTAGTATGGCTGCGGGACAGTTCAATATCCGCGGCAGCAAAAAACTTTCAATTGAGCTGGGACGAAGTACGACGGGATAATGCGGCGGGTGGTAAAACGAGGGTTTGATAGGAGGATGCAAATAAAGCCTGAAAACATAGGGATAGACGAAACATCGTTCCGAAGAAGGCATGAATATGTGACGGGGATAGTGGATAAAGACGGGGGAACAGTCATAGACATACTTTACGGACATGACGGAGAAACGCTTGACAAGTGGTTTAAGACGCAAAAGAGCTGCAATTTAAGCGAATTACAGAGCATTTCGATGGATATGTGGGATGTCCGCTTGCGGTCAGGCGGTTAGAGGCGGAAAACCTTTCATTGCGGGGTTTCGGGGAAGCGTTATTTTCCATGTGCCAGGTTTAAAACCACCGCCTTTAGGCGGTCAGCTTTGAGCTTGATTGCTGTTTTGGAAAAGGGTATTATCATGAGGGGTGGTAGAAATGGCGGAATATGCAAGAGGGAGTCATACGATACACGATCTAAACGACCACCGCCTAAAGGCGGTGGGTTTTTTAGCGGCTGAAAGCCGCTTTGGGGCTAAAGCCTCCTAAAATGTCCTTTTGCTAAAGCAATCTAAAGTTTACGACTGAAACTCGTCTTTGGATACCTCTTCTTCTATACTTGAAATGTCTCTTGTCCCCGTGCTCAAATTGATGTTCGATATATTCCCGTATCATCTCCTGCGTTACCGTCCCTACGGTCGCACAGAAATACTCCCTCGCCCACAGATGTTGGCCCCGGTATCTCTTCTTCAGCTCTGGAAACTCTTCCTGTATCAACCGCGATGACCTTCCTTTCAAATATTGTACGATCTTCGCCGGCTATGTGCGTTGG
>JAISQR010000164.1 GCA_031274035.1 Treponema sp.
ACAGCAATTTTACTTTTAAGAAATTCAACCGCGAAAGGCGCGAAAAGACACGAAAAAGGAAAGTACACTACTTGCAAGCACCGCGAAAATACCCAAATTTGAAGAATTTTAACCGCTAAGTACACATCGAACCGCGAACCTTCGGTTCGATGGTTCGCGAACACAAAGGACACCGATAGAAGCACGCGGGAGCGTGTTACCCAGTTAAAGGCAGCACAGTGGGAGCCCCATCGGAGGTTACAGTGCTGAGAGAAGGCTGAAAGGGCGTAAAGATGATCACGCAGGAACAAGAAAAAACAGTTGAAAGACGGGGCGCGGAGTGGGTCTGCCCTTCAATTCTTTGTGCACGCAGACCATAGGTCTGATGTGCCCCGGAACCCCTGGGTGCCTTTGCGGTAAAATTTCTTCGTTCTTAAGTTTGGGTCAAGAATAATGCTCTGCTTCCCCCGCGTGAGCGGGTTCTTGGGATCGCCATTCTTTTTCTTCCCTTCGCGGTTGTTTTCTTTTCGTGCATTTCGTGTTTAAAAGTAAAACCGCTGCTGCCCTATTGCCCTCATTGTATAAACCGGTTATTCTTCTTTTATCTAGGAAAAAAGAATGGATATAGATATACGGAATACCATAAAGAATCTGCATCCTCTGGAGATTCGCATCATCCGGCATTACAGGTTGAATGACGAGCTGACCATAGAAAAGGTTGAACGGGACTTGGCGTTTAAGCCGGGTAACGGGAACCAGGCGCTTTCCTGGCTTACCGGCAAGGGTCTTGTCCGCGAAATTCGGAGGGAAACAGGCTTCTTCTTTGAACTAACCGATCTTGGCCGCGAATGGAAAGCAAAAGGCACGCCGGAAGAGCGGATTGTAGAATTGATACGGATTCAAGACGGACTTAGGCTGCCGGAGATTGCCTCTACGCTGAAAATTGACAACAAGGATGTAGGAAGCGCGTTCGGCGCCCTTTCCAGGCTGGGCGTTCTCTCTATGGATACCGGTAAACGGGTGCACATGGCCCTGCCCCAGGATCAGTTGGTCAACGGCCGTCCCGCCGGGGGCGAGGCTGCCGGGCGATTCGCTCTCATCAGGGGCCTGCTGGATAGGGCGGATAGCGAAGGCGTCCTTGAACATGCCGATCTTTCCGAGGCTGAAAGGCTTGTCATAGCAGGTATCAGCAAGAAGAGGGGCGCGGCAGGGGCCGCCTTCAAGGAATTGGACCGTGAAACAGTGTTTTTTGGTTTTACGGAACAGCGGGATGCCGTAGCCGCCGCTCTGGAAGCGGAGGGGATCACCGGGGACGAGACAGGCGGCCTAACGCCGGAAATGTTGAGCAGCGGAAGCTGGAAAGGAAAATCCTTCCGGCCCTACAATGTCAAAGTTCCCCCTACACGGGTCATGGCCGGAAGAACCAATCCTTATGCAAAATTTCTTGAGGATGTAAAGGATAAACTTGCATCCCTCGGTTTTGAGGAATTTGACGGCCCCCTGGTCGAAACGGAATTCTGGAATTCCGACGCTCTTTTCATGCCCCAGTTTCATTCCGCCCGCGATATACACGATGTTTACCGTATTGCAGAGCCTAGCCACGCTAAAGCCATAGAGGAACCCTGGCTGGGCAATGTGGCTGCCGCCCATGAAAACGGCGGCGGAACGGGAAGCCGCGGCTGGAACTATGCCTTTGACCGCGATTTTACCAGGAGGCTTATCCTCCGCAGCCAGGGAACCGTGCTTTCCGCAAAGCAGCTCCCCAAGGCAAATATCCCCGGTAAGTACTTCGGCATAGTCCGCTGTTTCCGGTATGACCATGTAGACGCAACCCATCTGCCCGACTTCTACCAAACCGAAGGCATAGTCCTGGGGGAGAATGTAAACCTCAAGACCCTGCTGGGTATGCTTGAGATGTTTGCGGTTGAGGTCGCGGGGGCCAGGGATATCAAATACGTTCCCGGCTACTTCCCCTTTACCGAACCTTCGATAGAAGTGCATATTAAGCATCCGGTTTTGGGTTGGTACGAACTGGGCGGATCGGGAATTTTCCGGCCCGAGGTAACGTCAAGCCTGGGGGTGGATGTACCGGTAGCAGCCTGGGGCATAGGCATAGACCGTATGGCCCTGATGGCCCTGGGCCTCAACGATCTGCGGGAACTGTTCAGTTACGATATAGAGAATGTCAGACTACGGCGTACCAGGGAAGGGGGAATAGTATGAAAGAAAAGATATTTGATTTTATTGAAAGGAATATTCCGCTGGTAAGGGAACTTGAAACCGAGCTTACAAAGCGTCCTGCGGTTTCTCCCGATTCCGGGGGCGAGGGGGAAAAAGACAAATGCGACTTCCTTAAGCAATGGCTATGCGGGCATGGTATAGATCAGCTTGAACAGTACGACGCCCCCGATCCAAAGGCAAAGGGCGGGATACGGCCCAATCTGATTGCCGCCATCCCGGGCAGAGAGGACGGCCCTGAAAAGCCGAGAATCTGGATTATGAGCCATATCGATGTTGTGCCTCCCGGCGACATCAATCTGTGGGATACGGATCCCTGGACGGTAGTCTGGAAGGATGATGCCCCGCTGGGGCCGCGCCTTATTGGGAGGGGTGTCGAGGATAATCAGCAGGGCCTTGTGTCATCGGTGCTTGCGGCTCTAGCCTTTACGGAACAGAAAATCACGCCCAGGTTTACGGTCAAGCTCCTCTTTGCGGCCGATGAGGAAATGGGCAGTGTTTACGGTATAAGCTGGCTTATCAAAAACCATCCCGAACTTTTCCGTAAATCGGATATGGTGCTTATCCCCGACAGCGGCGATGAAACAGGCGCTTCTATCGAAATTGCCGAGAAGAACCTGCTCTGGGCAAAATTCAGCACTGCCGGAAAACAAACACACGGCGCCCATCCCGATCAGGGCGTCAATGCGCATCTTGCAGGCGCCGATCTTGCCGTCAGCCTGCACTACAAGCTATCGGAAAAATTTTCCGCCCACGATGCACTCTTCGATCCTGACTATTCTACATTCCAGCCGACCAAGAAAGAGGCCAATGTTCCCAATATCAACACTATCCCCGGTGACGATGTTTTCTATATGGACATGCGTATTCTCCCCCAGTATCCGGTAAAACTTGTGCTGGAGGAAATAGACAGGATCAAGGCCGGTATTGAGGCTAAATACGGGGTAAGCATTGGCTACAGCCTGGCGCAGAAGATGGAATCGCAGCCTACTTCCGCAACGGCCCCTCTGGTAAAGCAGCTTTCCAGGATTATTGAACAGGTGTATCAGGTTAAGTGTAAACCTATAGGCATAGGCGGCGGTACGGTAGGTGCGTATCTCCGCAATGAAGGCATAGATTCGGTGGTGTGGTGCCGTATTAACCATACCGCGCATCAGCCCAATGAATATGCGCTTGTCGCCAATATCCTGGGAGACGCCAAAGTGATGGCTTTGCTTATGCTTGGCGAAGAATAAAAGTTGCAAAAATCGTGATTGGGTTTTTAAATCGTTTTGGGTTTAATTCCCCGCCCTTTAGGGCGTAAAACTGCGTATACGGGGGATTTGTTCCCCCGCATACGCAGGGATTTCAAGGAAAAATCCTCAATCCCCCACCCCGCCGTGAACGGCGGGGATTATTTATTTAACGGCACTACTTTTTTCTGGATGCAGCCTGAACAGCCCCCGAAACCTTGCCGGTAATATTGCCGATTTCAGTAGCGGCTGTCTGTACCTTGTCCAGAGCTTCCTCATACTTGTTGTTATTAAAGCTATCCTGGGCTTCCTGTGCAATTTGTTGGACAGCGTCTAGTTCCTGTTTAAGGGCGGCGGTATCAAGGTTAGTATCAGGAACCTCCTGGGCCTCGGCGATGATGGTTTCCGCCTCAGAAATAGCAGGAACCAGGGAGTTAAGTTGAGGCGAAGCTGTTTCCCTCGCCCTTAAAGCGCCGGCCTGTCCTTCTGCAATGGCCCTGTCCGCTGCTTTTACCGCCTCTGCCGCAGAGGTCTTTGCCCTGTCATAATGCTTTAGAGCGGCTTCTTCGCGCATACGGTCCAGAGCTTCCCGTGCGGATACGAGGGTGTTGCCGGCATAGGTAACCGCATCCTTATCGTTTTCCGCCGCGTTGACAGCCTCACCGGCCTTCTGCATCTCTTCTCGCGGCGGTCCAGCGCACGCGGCCAGCAGAACCAGCCCTCCGATAATGATAGCGGCGGCAAATAGGTTGTTTGTTGTCTTGTTCATGCTTACTCCTATAAACATTTGCGGTATTTGCCGCAAATGTGTTACATCGGAAGAGAACCCTGTTCCCAATCCTTATGATGTATCCCCCTCGCCTATATATAGTTTTAGTTCAGAATAAATACGAAATCAACATCTGCCGATAATAAAAGCTAAAGAAAATGCCTTCATATTTGAATAAGAAAAAATCCCAAATTAAATTTTTTTTCTCTTGTAGTGTATCCTTGGGGACAGTTTTGTTGATGAACTTTTTGCTCTTGGGGCCGCGGCTTGGGCGCCGCTATGATGTGCTGCTTGGACTAAGGCAGCCTCCGCCTGTTGCCGGGGAATTGCTGCTTATAGACACCGGTAACGGCTCTTCTTCCCTGGAAAATACCGGCGGGATCAAGCCTGACGCTGCCGGTATTTCGGAACAGATCCTTGAACCAGAAACCTTGAGTTCGGTTCTGCTGGTGTTGAATGAATTTAAGGCCGTATCCCTGCTTGTTCAGGTGCCGGTAGCGGGGTTTTCCGGCGGAAGCAGCAAAAGTAAAGAAGATCTTCTTTTTTCTGTCAATGAAGAATTCACGCTTATCGAGAGGAATATCAGGAACCTGTTCCGCGCCATCCGTACCGGTTCTGTAGGTCCTTCTGAGTCGGAACGGTATGTCGGAGAAGTGATAGACCTCTCGGAACAGGGGAAAAAAAGGCTCGCCGCGTCGTTGTTCAACCAGGATAGCGAAGGGATGAAGCAGGTCGAAAAGACGGCGGCGGCTTTTGGGCAGGTTTGGCAGAGCCGCGACTTACTGCTGGGGCTGATACGCAGCGGGGGGCAGGCTTCCGAACAGCAGAACCCCGCAGGACAGAATCCAAAGGCCCCGGCTGAGGGCGCCGGTAATTTTGAAGGGGCCTACCGTATTGAAGGTTATTCAAGGGTTCAGGCGGACAGGGATGGAAAAGTAAGGCGTATAGCCCCGGTTTTGTTAGAAAGGGCTGATTATTTCAGCATGTTCCCCTATAACAGCGCCGGATATGCGGCGCAGAATTTTCTGCCCGAATCGAGGGGGATTCCCCATACCGTGTACTGTATGATTCAGAATATGTACCCCGGCTGCGTGGTTGAATATACCAGAAACGGTTATATCATAAGGATGCCGAATCAAACCGGAGGGGAAGATATTATCCCCCTGGATATACAGGGCAATCTGATCTTTGAACGCCCCCGGCCCGATGCGGATTTTAGGCGTCTGAGCTTGCAGACTATCCTGGAATATGAAGAGGAGGATCGGGCTTTCCGTATATTCCTGAAGGATGCTGAGGTTCAGGGCCTTTATAGAGGCATAGAACCTGAAAAAAATCCGGTTTTTCTATACGATTACGCGCTGAGTTTTCGGGAAGATATGCTGGCAGATCCGGTTAAGGCCAATAAAGACCGCTGGATGGATGCACGGAATCTCTACTTTAAGAATTTAGCTGAATTTTTTGACAGTACTGCGGACAAAAGGAACGGCAGCCTTAAAACTGAAGAAGCTGCCCGAATATTTGCCGCGCTTCAGGAACAATATCAGGCGTTTGTAAAAACAAGGCAGGAGCTTGAGCATACACTGGCCTCCTCTCTTTGTATTCTGGGGTACTACGGCGGCTTAACATCCGGCGGACATAATCGGCAGGGGCAAACTTTTCCTGTTTCATCTAATCTTACTGACGCCTATGCCGCCGCGCTGCTGGCAAACAGCCTTATAACCGGCAGGGCTGTACGGCCGGGCGGACTCCTCCTTATCGTCCTGCTGCCGTTGTTTGCCGCATTGCTGATCAATTTTTGCATACGCGGTTCCGGTATTTTTAGAACATTTTGTATAGGGATAATTTTAACTATACTAACGGGAGCCGCATTCTCCCTCAATTTTATCATCAATGCGTACTGGATAGACCCGCTTATCCCCCTTGTATCCTGTGCTGCTGGTGTTTTAGCCTCATGCCTTTCGGCTGCCGCCTATAAGCGCGGTTTTATCCAGCAATTTAGGAACAGCTACAGCCCTTATGTTTCTGCTTCGGTGCTGGAACCCTTTATCCGTACAGCAAAACCCCTGCCTGGAGGGACCGTTAGTTCCAGGGCTGTTATCGCGGTGGTGCGTAATCCCCGCATTGCCGTTCTGGAAGGCAGGGGACGGCCTGTAGATGCTTCCCGTGAAGCCGTCCGGTTCCAGACAGCAGTTGCGCGGGACTTCAAGTCGGCGGGCGCTGTTATTGTAGGCTGCGAATACGGCCTTGTCATGGCCGCCTTCGGATCGCCTCTACAAGCCGTGAATAGTGCAGCCGGTCCCGAAATGGAAAAAATGACGGAAAAAGCAGTGTCTGCTATCAAAAAAATGGCCAAACTTCCGCAGGCTGCCTCGTGGTGTTTCAGCCTCGATTTGGGGGAATGTGCCTTTACCCTGTCCAGCCTTTCCGGTTATACCGCAGCCGGCCAGACCGTACTGCGCTGCCGTGTTCTTGCGGGGTTGGCCGTCCGGTTGAAAGTCAAAGTTCTTTTGAGTAAGACCATGCGGGATCGTTTGGGGGATGCGCCTGTGCGTCGTATTGAGTTGACAGGGCAAAAACAGGGGAAGCCGGGCCTGGTGGTATATGAGTTGCTGTTGCAGAAATCCGGGAAAAAATGACAGGGAGCTAAAAATTTTGCCGGTGATAAGGTAATATATCGAGGATGCTTGCGGCGGTTTACTTCAACTTGCCTATCGCTTCTGTAACAGCCTTAAACCGCACCACCCTGCCGCCGCCTAGTTCCGGGTAGGCGCGGAAACGGAGGCCGTCGTCGGAAAAGGGGCTTGGATTCTCACCTGGGAAAGGCGGGTATCTCTTTTGGGTCCATCTAAGGGAAGGGTCTTTAAGGGATAGTTCCGGGCGCTTGGGGTCAAAATAGATGCGGGATTCGTGGACGCCCCGTTCCTCCGGCGGCGCTTCATCGGTACATTGAAGGTAGCGGATAACGCCTTGGGAAAAGTCTACCGATTGAATAATTGCCGAATGGGCCATGCCGCCGTCAGCGGCGCGGAAAAGGAGAATATCAGCCGGTTTTAGGCTGCGGATTTCGTCTTTGACAGCCGCTATCTGGGGACTGTGAGAATTGAAAAGCCACGTCCCTATATAATAGGAAGGGTCTCCCCCTTCAGGGGCGTTCACCTCGCGGCTGAGGAGTTTGCCCAGGTCAAGCCCTCCTGCCGCGGCTGTATACGAGAGTATATGCCAAACAAAACCGGAACAGTCCATACCGGTACGGGCTATGCCGTAGAGGTAATTGTAGACATCGGCATCTTCAACGCCTTTACCGGATACAAGGATGTAAGGCCGGTGGAGGAGGCCCCTGTAGGATCCGGCCTTCATTCGGGCAAGGTCAAAGAGTTCCCGTGTAATGTTCCATGTCTGGCTTGGAATATCCAGGATCAGCACTTTTTCCCGTCCGTCCTGCAAAGTTTCTGTGTATTTTTTAAAGTCTGCGCTGTCAAGGACTTTTTCTATGTTTTTCCACAAGAATTCGGGGTTGGCCTTACCGCCGCCCAGGAAGCCCCAGTCCTTTGCGGTAAGTTTATCCCGCTCGTTGTTCTGAGCAAAGGGCATACGGAGGATCATCACTTTGCCGCCTATGATGCGCGTTTTAAAGCAGAGCCGGTAGGCTTCCTCAATAACCCGCTCCGCTCCCCTGCCCCAGATACGGGCGGGGTCGGAAAAGGCCGCAAGAGGATCAGGCTGTTCCGCGGCAGGGAGGGAAGGAAAACGAAACAAGAATAAGATAAGTAGAATGGGATAAGCAACGGAAAAATGAAGAATGCCTGAAGCCGGCCCGGCCTTTGCCGTATGCATCGCTCTTGACGTTTAGCCTTTCCTTTCGGACGCACTGTTTTCAATTTCCTTAAAGTACCTTACCGTTCCTACTTTAAGTTCATCGGTAGCATCCTCGTCGCAGACAATAATAGCCCTCTGATGCATCTGAAGGCAGGAAAGCGTCCACAGGTGATTCACCCCTTCTTCAATCACGGCATGAAGCGCCCGTGCTTTGCCGTGACCGCTGACAATGATGAGTACCTCGCGGGCATCCATCACCGTGCCGACCCCCACGGTAAGGGCTGTTGAGGGCACCTTATCGGGATCGCCGCCGAAGAAGCGCGCGTTCGCAATTTTTGTGTCCCTGGTAAGGGTCTTTACCCGCGTCCGCGAGTGAAGGGAAGAGGCTGGTTCGTTAAACGCGATATGCCCGTCGCTGCCCATACCGCCCAGGAAAAGCTCAATGCCTCCGCATGCCTGGATCGATTCTTCATAGGCCCTACACTCGGCGGTCAAATCTTCTGCCATTCCGTTAAGTATATGTATATTCCGCTTGTCTATATCAATATAATCGAAAAGATTTTCCATCATAAAGCGGCGGTAGCTTTGCGGATGCCCCGCATCAAGGCCGACATACTCATCCATATTGAATGTAATCACATTTGCAAAGGAAATATGCTTTTTTTCATAAAGGCCGCGGAGTTCGCGGTAGATTCCCAGCGGACTTGAGCCGGTAGGCAGTCCAAGTACAAAAGGCTTGGCCGGGCAAGGGGCAAAAGTATTGATCCTTGCGGCTATATAATTAGCAGCCCAGCAGCTTACTTCGCTATAATTTTTGCAGATAATAAGGCGCATTTTCTGTTCACTCCTAAAATGTATTTTTCCAGATACGGCCGCCTATTATTACGGCTTTTATATTGAAATCTTTGTCAAACACAGAAAGATCGGCGTCTTTACCCGGAATGATGACGCCTTTATTTACATAGCGCATCACGTGGGCGGGGTTAAAACTTGCCGTTTTTACCGCATCCTCCAGGCTAAAACCGAAACGGGTTAGGTTTTGTACTCCCTTGATCATGGTGAGAGCAGAACCGGCAATAACCATATCCCTCTTCCTGCGGAAAACTCCGTCCTGAAAGACCAATTCGTCGCCGTTGGCAAAGAACGATTCTCCCTGTTGGTGGGCCGGTTTTAGGCTGTCGGTAATCAGGACGATTTTGTCTATAGGTTTATCCCGCAGCAGCAGTTTGAAAAGATCGGGATGCACATGAAAGCCGTCGGCGATAATCTCGCAGGACATTTCGGGGTGGATAAGAACGGCGCCTGCCGCATGGGGATTCCGGTGGTCAAGCGCGCTCATGGCATTGAAGAGGTGGGTTGCGTGGAGTATACCTGCCTGCATCCCTTCTACCATATTTTCATACTTTGCATCAGTATGCCCCGCCTGAAGGATTATTCCCTTTTTGACACAGAACAGGGCCAGTTCGCGCATACCTTTAAGTTCCGGGGCTACGGTCATATTGACAATGTGCCCGTCAGGGGGCTTCCTGCTTGATGCATCCTGGCAAACCATGTTTTTACAGGAGGCTTCCCATAGCTGTTCCATAAACTGGATATTTACCGGCTGCACCCCTTCCCTATGTTGGGCTCCAAGCCTATCCTGCGAAAGGAAGGGGCCTTCCAGGTGTATCCCCATGATACGGGCGCCTTCTTCCTTGCCGATAGCTGAACTTATGGTCTTAACCTGGTGCAGCATCACATCCGAACTGGAAGGATAGATAGTAGGATTGAAAGCCGTTACCCCTTGATCCGCCAGGAAACGGGATAGATTCAGTATCGATTCCTCCGTACCGTCTTCCGTACCGAATCCGCCGGCGCCATGAGTATGGGTATCGATGAAACCCGGTGCAATATAAGCTCCGTCAACATCAATTATCTTTATATCCGGGGTAAAATGTTTCTGTTCAAAACGTTTTTCAGAAAAGACATCTACTATTTGTCCGCCTTCAATCAGCACCGCACAGCGATCCATTGCGGCAAATCCGGTCATCACCATACCATTGTGGAGACAGATTGTACTCATATATATATTATAATGATTAAAGGCTCGAAATACCATAAAGATTGTAACTGCTCAGGACTGATGCGGGGTTAAAAGTACTTGAAAACACGTATGAAAAATCGCAGTTCCGGTTAGTTACCAAAGATTAGCTTAATCGTCTTCGGCAAAATTTCCATAAAGTTTAGGCTTTACCAAGTTTTACGTTATCTTTATAATTAAGAATTAATATTGACTATTCGATTTAGTTTCGGTTTGTGATCAACGTATAGTTTTTTTTTATCACGTGTGTTATAATGGATTATACTTATGTCTTTAAAAAAGCTCGCTTCGATTACTCTTATTTTTCTTTCGCTTCTCTTGGTTGGCTGCGGAGATCTGGATACAGTTTTTCCTTCAAGCGGAACATACCGAGTCGACGCCTTTGTAAATGAAACCTCTTTGGATGATTATTCCGTCATTAAACAGACCGATGCAATACGCCCTTATTTTATCAATTCTATAGAGAACGACCCCGATCTTCGCGGACTGGAGGTTTTTTTGCAAACCAGGGAGGGGCAGATCGCCAGCAGGAAGATACGTTATATCCTTGCCGAAGAGAAAGAGGAAACTGTTCAGGATGCGACAGTCAAAGCTGCTATAGAAACTGAAGATGAAATTAATGCCTTTGAGACTGAAACTGCTGATGAAGCCTCTTACAATAAAAAAACTGGGCAAATGGGCGGATCTGCGTCTGCCAATTTAGAAATAGCCGCTGAGGAGATTGTTTTCGAACTTGCCTTTCTTAACAAAGATATGCCGTCCTTTTTTTTGTCTTCTGAACTGGATATTGGTTACTATACGCTGGTGTTTGAAGTTTTGGGAGAGAGTACCGTTCTTTACAAAATTGAAAAACCGGTATTTTTTTTAAAGGATGCGGAATTCGCCATAAATGATATTCAGAGCTTCTTGCCGGGTTATACCACGGGTTCTCATCTTGTTCCCCCCGGAACGGAGATACTATTGGAAGTCGAAGTATCTGCAAGCCCTTCTCTGAATCCCTATGTAGTCTGGTATAGCGCGCAAAAGCGTATTGGCGAAAGTTTTGTGTCCGGTGGAAACAGCCGTATTATGTGGACTACTCCCTCACGCACTGGATTTCAGACCATTCGGGCAGAGGTATTTCCCTCCGGGCCTGTTTCCGGTATAAAAGGGTTGAGCCGGGAATTATCTATTCCGATTTCGGCCAAAAACGGCGGTATTGGTTATTTTGCCCAAGAAGCTGCTAGTTTAACGCATTGGTTCCAGCTTGAGGGGGATTTAGACGATGCAAAAGCCCCTCATGATAATCAGAGGGCGTTAAGCCGCAGGGGAAACGTCCCTCCCCGCTGGTTGACTGATATGGGTATATACGGGCTTGCCATAGGCCCGGAAGATGTCTGTACCCTTTCTCCGGTTTCTTTCAAGGTAGAAAATGGAAAAGAAGGTAAAGGTGTTTTTATGCTGTACTTTAAGCCTATAAAAGAAGGCGCCCTCTTTACGGCGGAGTTTAAGTCGGACAATGGGGATAATGTGCAGTTAAGTTTATCTATCGGGAATAGGCTGTTGAGCCTTGCCTTAAGTTCCCCCAGCGAATCCCGGTTGGCTTCTTTCAGCCTGGATTATCTGGAACCTGAATCGTTTATCCCCGCTATAATAACCTTTACCATGAGGGAAAAATCTATTACAGCGAGCCTGGGCATTAAGGATCAGCGCATCAATACGGCGGAATTACAGGTACAACTTTTCCGTCCCTTGAACGGTGATGCGTTGTTGAGTTTCGGCCTTCAACCGGGGCTAAAAAGTGTCAATTTACAGCCGCAAACCCCGCCTGTTATAAGCGGAGACGCGAATTCCGGTCTATTAACAACATCAGGGCAGGGGCAAGACAGGTCAATCTCCCATGATACAGGAGAAACAGATAAGCAGATATATTCCGGTAATCCTGTAAACGAATTAAACGGTGTGCTTGTCTCGTCTGATTCATTAGAGGGGGATAGCGTTATTGCAATTCTGGATGAATTTGCCGTAAGTTTTTCAGAAGAAGCTGCTACAGAAGACGGACCTTCAGAGGATATTCAATTTACTAGTTCGGTAAAAAGAACACAGCAGACGGCTAATAATGAGGCAAAAGAAGCAGATATTCTAATCCCCCCCCCCGATTGATATAATATTGCCGGATTCAGAGCCGCCGGTTAATGTTGAAGGAGATTCTTTTTATAATACAGAATTTTAGACAGGCAAAGGAAGCATAAGAAACGGTTAGAAAGTTTATGCAGCCAATAAAATTTTTAATGAAAAAACTCTTTTTTCCTATATTATGGGCGGGAATCTTATTCTGTAATGCTTGTGCCGTAAAACAGGCTAGACTCCCTGAGATGGAAAATTATCTTTTCCAGGAACCTAAACGCAACAGAATATATCAGATTATTAACTATCAAGATAAGGATAAGGGCGTTGAAATTCCAGTCTGGGTAAGCCGGTATCTGGATGAAGGTATTTCAGGCGTGGAAGCTCTGAACGAATACAACGGCAGGTATATTTTTATGGCGGAAAATACCGGAATTAATGTCAGAACCTTACAACAATGGTCGGCGGCGTTTTCCTTATACCAAGATTTTCCCCGGAAAGTAGCATCCCGTATTGAAAAACGGCTTCTTAAAGCTGCGGTAAACTACCCCGATGATGAGTATGGAGACTTTTTTGAAGAATCCGTCAAAGCTGCGTCGGATGCATACTATACAGGAGCTGTACAAGAAGGGGAATTCTGGCTGTTACAGCAATATTTTGAAGAAGACGGCGTTACGGTAGGGCAAGAATTCTATATCTTTTTAGTGTTGATAAGTATAGATAAGTCCCTTATGGAAAACCAGATACTTCAGATAATCAACAATATAGACATAGAACATAAGCCGACTAAGGAACAGGCATCTGCGGTTAGTCAGATAAAGGGGAATTTTTTTGAAAATTTTTAAATTGATCTCAGTTTGAGGCTAGGAGTTTGTTGCGCTTCGCGTATAAAATGGTATAAATATTCATAAACATGAATATTTATACCTTACAAACTCCGAAAGCATGCCCATTGATCGGGATTTTTTGCATATTCATGCAAAAAATCCACAAGT
>JAISQR010000267.1 GCA_031274035.1 Treponema sp.
CTTCGTCACTGGTAGGTTTGCCTTGCGGGTTACGATAGGCCCTGACGGTTTGATAGACATAGACGGTAGGGGGTTTACCTTTTTTGAAGGTAATTTTGTGTGCCGGCATGGGGACCGGGGAATAGGGTAGCATCGGCATAGGTACAGTGTATACTATATTTTAAAGGAATTTAGGATAAAATATAAATCCGTTTCAAAAGGAAAAGCTATGAAAAAAGCAATGTTATTTATTGTCATTTTTGCGTCGCTATATATCGCGTCCGGAATGTCTTCGGTTGGCGCCGAGGAGCCTGATAGTCCTACGGCGGTTATTTCAAACCACCATGCGGCGCTACGGAACTTTACGGCTGGAGCTGTAACTCAAGGTGAGCTTGATCAGATACTTGCTGCGGGTGTACGGGCGCCCAGCGCCGGTAACCGGCAGCCCTGGCATTTTACCGTGGTACGGAACCCGGCGCTGGCAAATCAGATTGTCTCTAATATGCCGGATGGCAATATTTTGATTGTCATTTCCGCTTCCGGGGACGGAAAAACCAATGGCCGCGAGATTTTAGACTGCGCCTTGGCAACACAGAGTATATATCTGGCCGCTCAAGCCTTGGGTCTCGGTTCGCGGATATATACCGGTCCCATGGATACCATTAACCAGCGTTTCAAAGCCGATTTAGGACTCCCCAACGGGTACGGTGCAGTCTCTCTGGTACGGATAGGACGAGTTCTGCCGGGTATCGACGCGGTTAGTGCGGCGTCCTCCAGAAAATCTTTAGATTCAATAGTAAATTATAAATAGTGTTGTTCCGATTGTTGCGGACCTGTCCGAATCTGCGGCCTGCAACAAACTACCAAAGCAGTCGTTAATCGGAGATTTTTTTGCATGAAGGTATGCCAAAGGCACACTGAGCAAAAAATCCACAAGTGCAATCGGACACGAAGTATCCGCGGCTGCTAGCTCAGATCGTATGATCATGAGATAAATATGTAGGAGGAGGAAGTACATGAATATCAGGAATCTGATGGTGCTTCTCTTGATTGCGGCTTCTGCTGCAACAGTTTTTGCAGGCGGGAGGAAGGATGGAACACGGCCCGCCAGCATGGTTAATCCCGGTGAAGCCGCCGGCTTTGAGGAATTCCCCTTGGGGGACGACTTTGAGCTTGGGCCCCTCAACGTGGCGGGGGTTTATTTTCAGCCTGTGGACATGATTCCCGCGTCCGCGGGGCTTCCCGCGTCCGAGTCGGATATACACCTGGAAGCGGATATTTCCGCCCTGGAAAACGATCTTGGTTACGGGGTGGGGGACTTTGTACCCAATCTTACGGTTCAGTATGAGATCGTCAAATCTACCGGGGGGGAACCTGTTGAGGGTACTTTTATGCCCATGAACGCCAGTGACGGCCCCCATTACGGCGCCAATGTCAAATTGCCCGGCGGCGGCGGACCTGGGGAATACACGGTACGGTTCATTATTCAGAACCCCGAAGCCCAGGGATACGTGCTCCATGTGGATCAGACCACGGGTGTTCCCGGCAGATTCTGGGGCGCTCCCCTCGTGGCGGAGTGGAAGCTGACCTACGCCGGCGCGGCCTGGTAGATAAGGAAGAGTGAAGAGCGGGAGTGGTCGTAAGGGAGGTGAGTTTTTCCTCTATAATAAAATAATATAGAGGTAGGGGCTTTCCCAAAACTGAAGTTTGGGGAAAGCTGCCTTAGATTTAACTCTCCAATTTCCACTCTTCACTCTTTTTTTAAAAGAAAGGAAAAAAATGCTGAAATATCTCATCCAGGTGGTTGAAAATTTATTAAGCACCGGGATACTAATAGCTTTATTGTGGGCGGTATTAGATAAGGATGCGGGGGAAGCCCGGAAGCGGCGGATTTTTTGGGGCTGTATTGCCGGTACGGGAGCCGCCCTTATCCTTGCGGTATTACGCAGGACTACCGCTCTCATCAACAGGGGTTTTTTTAATACTTGGATTTTATCCTTTGCAATTTTATTTGGGATACTCCATATTGCTTTTCAATGGGGGGTATTACAGAAACTTTTGCAGAAAATACCTTTCCTGAAAAAGCGCCCTGGTCTGGCAGAACTTCTTCCTGACTGTATAAACGCCCTTCTTATGGGGGCCTTGCTATTTTATGCGCTGCCCACTATTTTTCTGTATCCTACGGAATTTGCCTTAACCGGAGAAAGTATATTCAGCACCGATTTTCTTTTTAAGCTCATCGGGTTTACGGCAGGGTTACTGGCGGTTATCCTTACCGCGCTTGCTCTTTTTAAAACGGGTAAAGGGTCCCCCTACCTCTTAAAGATACTTCTTACCATAGCCCTTCTGGTTAACATTTGTAATCAAGCAATCATCATCGTCCAGTTCCTTTTAGCCCGGCGCATCATTCCCATGATCCGCTGGATTTTCAGGATCATTGTCGTAACGGTTAATAATAATATCATTTTTCTCTACACCCTTATGGGGATAAGTTTTTTGCTTCCCCTAATTTTATTTATTACCGGTTTAAACCAGCAGATTATCGGGAAAAATCCCGCCGAACGCCGGAAGCTCAGGGCTTCCCTCAGAATAAACCGGCGCTGGTGTGCTACCGTGGCGGCGGGGTTTATATTTTCGGTTCTGGCCCTTACGGTTATCAAGGATTATACCGAGCGCGGGGTGGTGCTCTCCCCGGCGGAACCCATGACCATTGCGGGGGATGAAATTTTAATCCCCATTACCCAGGTGGAGGACGGCCATCTCCACCGTTTTGTGTATACTGCTTCGGATAATACCGAGGTGCGGTTTATCGTGATAAAAAAAAATGCGGTTGCCTATGGGGTGGGGCTTGACGCTTGCGATATCTGCGGACCCACAGGCTATTATGAACGAAAAAACGAAGTTATCTGCCGGCTCTGCGATGTGGTGATGAACATATCCACCATCGGCTTTAAGGGGGGCTGCAATCCTGTTCCCCTGGCCTATACGCTGCGGAGCGGATCAATGATAATAGAAATAGCCAACTTGGAAAACGAAAAAACTAGGTTTAAATAGGGAGGAAGGACATGTTTTGGAGAATGGTACGGGGAGCCCTTTTCAGGCAGAAGGGGAAGATGCTGATGGTGGCCTTTACCATCGCGCTGGGGGCCTCCCTGACTACGGCCATGCTGAATGTGATGCTCGACGTGGGGGATAAGGTAAACCAGGAACTGAAAACCTACGGGGCCAATATCAATGTTCTTCCGCGGGGAGCTTCCCTCTTGGACGATCTCTACGGGGTAAACGAAGGGTCCGGGGTGTCGGATAAGTATTTAAACGAGGCCGAATTGGGGAATATCAAAACTATTTTTTGGGCCTTTAATATTGTAGATTTTACCCCCTATTTAAACGCCCGCGTCCGCCTTGTCCCTGCTGGAGCGGGAGATGTGAAATTGGCGGGCACCTGGTTTAACCATCACCTGGAACTGCCCACCGGGGAAGCCCTGGATACGGGGATGCGGAACCTCAAGAGTTGGTGGGATGTACGGGGCCGCTGGCTTAGGGACGATGATATCAACGCGGTTATGGCGGGGGAGGCCGCTGCGAAAAAATACGGCCTTAAACTGGGGGACAGGGTAGGTTTTCAAACCGGAACGGGAAGCAGGGAATTTATTCTGGAAGGGATCTTCAGCGCCGGCGGAGACGAGGATGATGCCTTTTACCTTCCCCTGGCAAATGTCCAGGAACTGACGGAAAAGCAGGGCCTTGTGAGCCGGGTGGAGGTAAGCGCCCTCACCACGCCGGACAATGAGCTTTCCCGCCGGGCCGCCCAGGATCCTAAGACCCTTTCCATCAAGGAATGGGAGACTTGGTACTGCACTGCCTATGTAAGCGCCATCTGCTATCAGATTGACGAAGTGGTGAGCAATGCTGTTTCCAAACCTATACGGCAGGTGGCGGAATCCGAAGGGGCTATATTAGAGAAAACCCAGCTTCTGATGCTCCTTATTACCATTTTAAGCCTTGCAGGTTCCGCCCTTGGAATTTCTAACCTGGTTACCGCCGCGGTGATGGAACGGTCCGGGGAGATAGGGCTGCTAAAGGCAGTGGGGGCCAGGGACGGCGCCGTGTCCTGCCTTGTGCTTACCGAAGTCCTCATTACCGGTATTGCCGGGGGCGCCGTGGGTTACATTGCCGGCCTAGGCTTTGCCCGTATCATCGGTCAAACCGTATTCGGCTCCCCTATCGACATTAAACTTATGGTGATACCTATTACGGCGGTATTAGTGCTCTTGGTTGCATTGGCCGGAAGCATTCCTTCGATCAGGCTGCTTCTTTCGTTGCGGCCCGCAGAGGTGCTTCATGGAAGATAAGAGGAAGGAACAATGACCAGACAACGCTTCTACATAAAAATGGTGATAAGCTCCCTTCTCCGCCGCAGATCACGGATGATCGTGGCGCTTTTGGCTGTCGCAATCGGTGCGGCTATACTGTCGGGACTTATCACCATTTACTACGACATACCGCGGCAGATGGCCCAGGAATTCCGATCTTACGGGGTGAATTTCATCATGATTCCCGCCGGAAATGATGCGGTTATTCCTGAGCTTTCAGCCCAAAAAGCCCTTGGCTTTATCGGCAGCGAAAACCTTGTAGGCGCGGCGCCTTACCGGTACGAGATGGTGAAGATCAACGAACAGCCCTTTATGGCTGCCGGAACCGATCTGGGGGAGGTGAAAAAGACAAGCCCCTACTGGTTTGTATCCGGCCGCTGGCCCGAGGCCGCGGGGGAGGCCCTTATCGGAGAGGAAGTTTCCGCCAGGATACGGCTCCTGCCGGGAGGCGCTTTTACTATTGCCGGAACCGATGCCCTGGGTGAAAATTTCACACGGGATTTTACCGTATCAGGGCTTGTGCAGACAGGCGGTGCGGAGGAGGCATTCATCTTCATGTCTATCGAAGATTTCCGGGCTATGATGCATGAAGAGGGAAGCATCGATGTGCTTGAATGCAGCATCACCGCCTCTGGAGAAAGCCTTGAAAGCCTTGAGGCCCGGATAGCCAAGGAGGTTCCCGATATAAGCCCCCGGCTGGTCAAGAGGGTAACCGAATCAGAGGGGGCGGTGTTAAGCAAGCTCAAGGCCCTGATCTACCTAGTAACGGTGATTGTTATCCTCCTCATCATGATCTCCGTAGCCACCACGATGATGGCGGTAGTGGCGGAACGCCGCCGTGAGATAGGGCTGCGGAAAGCCCTGGGAGCTTCCAACCAAAGTCTGATCGCGGAATTTCTTGGAGAGGGAACTTTTCTGGGGGGCGCAGGGGGGCTTTTGGGCGCCTTCCTCGGTTTTGCCTTTGCCCAGGCAGTAGGGCTTAGGGTGTTTAACAGGGCGGTTACCTTTCTGCCTCTTCTGGTTCCGGTAACTGTCCTGGCATCCGTCGTTATCACCGGTATTGCCTGCCTTATCCCGGTACGGAACGCCACGGGGGTGGACCCTGCAACAGTGCTGCGGGGAGAGTGAAGAATTGTATAGATTTCCTAGGAGTTTGTGGGGCTTTGCGCAACAAACTCCTAGGAACTATTGCTATAGCGGTAAAATACCGCAGTTTTTTAGGAGTTTGGAGGAGTAATCATGGATTTGCTGGAATTGCGTAATATCTCCAAGGTCTACGGGAACCTTAAAGCCCTGCAAAATATCAACCTTGCCGTGCGGGAGGGGGAATGGCTGGCCATCATGGGGCCCTCCGGTTCGGGGAAAACCACCATGATGAACATAATCGGCTGTATGGATAAACCTTCCGACGGAGAGGTACTCCTTGAGGGGGTCGATATTTCCAAAGAGAGCGGGCGGAATCTTACCGCGCTCAGACGGGACAAGATAGGTCTTATCTTTCAGCAGTTCCATCTGGTGAACTATCTAAATGCCCTGGAGAATGTGATGGTATCCCAATATTACCACAGCATTCCTGACGAGAAGGAGGCGCTGGAAGCCCTTGAGCGGGTGGGCCTTGCATCCAGGGCAAAGCATCTTCCCAGTCAGCTTTCCGGCGGTGAGCAGCAGCGGGTCTGTATAGCCCGCGCACTGATCAATTACCCTAAACTTATCCTGGCAGACGAGCCTACGGGCAATCTGGATGAAGCCAACGAGGGGATTGTAATCGACATATTCAAAAAACTTCATGCTGAGGGAAGTACCATCATTGTAGTAACCCATGACCCGGAAGTCGCCGAAGACGCGGAACGTACCGTTGTTCTGGAACACGGCAGAATCGCAAGGATAGCGGATAACCGCGTAAAAGAAGGGGCCTTATGAGAACCGTTAGATCGCCGCGGTCCATCCCCGCCCTCTCCGCGCTAATCCTTACTGCGCTTGCCCTGACCCTGACGGCGTGCAGTAAGGGGAGCCTTAAAGATGGGGTGTATGAGGGAAAGAGCGGCGCCGATGATACTGGCGCCTGGGGGGAAGTAAGCATCACCATTTCCGGCGGCAAGCCTGCGGACTGTGTCTTTATCACAAGACAAAAAGACGGGGCCGTCAAGGACGAAAACTACGGAAAGGTGAACGGGGAAATTTCCAATCAGGATTTTTATGCCAAGGCCCAGCTTGCGGTACGGGCTATGGAACAGTATGCAAAGGAATATATTGCAAAACAGGAACTTACAAAAATTGACGCGGTGAGCGGGGCTACTATCGCTTACAACCAATTTCTGGAAGCCGCCGAGGAAGCTCTGGACAAAGCCCGAAGGTAAATGAAAATACATGCATCCAAAGGAAAACTTCGTTTCTTTTGGAGGCGGCTAGCAGCCGCGGACACTTCGTGTCCGATTGCACTTGTGGATTTTTTGCATAAATATGCAAAAAATCCCGATCAATGGGCATGCTGTACTCTTCGAATATTCGGAGTTTGTAAGGTATAAATATTCACGTTTATGAATATTTATACGATTTTTGGGCAAAGCGCAACAAACTCCTAGATTGTTTGCGAAGGGTACATACCCAGAGCCCGCTCACTGGTTCGCGGGGGAGCTTCAGGGCGGGGTTGTTGATTTCTTCAAAGATTTCCTGGAATTGCCGCACGGGATACCGGATGAATCGGCGTTTCGGCGGGTGTTGCAATGTTTGGACCCG